>JAJXSS010000004.1 GCA_021784455.1 Planctomycetota bacterium | reverse complement strand
ATCTTCAAAATCAGAACATGCACTTCCACCCCGGCGGCCATGGCGGCTTGTATCCAAAGGCCCGCGCCGATGCAAAGATCATCATCGTGCGGGCTGACGAACAGC
This sequence comes from Planctomycetota bacterium, assembly GCA_021784455.1. Taxonomy (GTDB): domain Bacteria; phylum Planctomycetota; class Phycisphaerae; order Phycisphaerales; family Phycisphaeraceae; genus JAJXSS01. The sequence goes on along the minus strand of JAJXSS010000004.1, from coordinate 32,059 downwards.
CACTTCTCGCTGGCCCCGGGGGTGGATCCCAGCGTCTTAAGCAAATCGGTGGAAAGCCGGCGCCGGGAGCCCTGCTGACGGACAAACGTGAAGGAAGAATTAGCCATAGTGTCGTCTCGATCCTCGCTGGAAAGGTTTGGTTCCGTGCCGGTCCGGAGCGGCCTGTATCCCGGCTTACAAGTGCCCCGTCCAGCGCAGCAGTTGTTGGAAGAACTGGGCATACAGGTTGCCCACCTCGATAGCTTCCGCCCCCGGCGCCTGGGCCTGCACGCGCTGGTCGCCCCAGTCCACCCAGCCGCCCACCCAGTGCGGGGCCACATCGGTCATCAGGCAGGCAGTCCGGCCGCGGCCATACGGGGCGACCACCAGCAAGGCATCAGTATCGGCCGGATGGAAGGTGAAGCCCTCGCCCTGATGCTGGGCGGTCCAGCGCTGGGCTTGCAGGAGCACCTCGGTCGCCTCGGGGCCACCAGCCTTGGGTGTCACCCGGTTGAACCCGCCGATGACGGGTGGCCGCTCGCCCCAGGGCAGCCCGGCCGTGATAGGGTGTTCCCGGCGACAGACCACCAGCGTCGGCTGGTCGCAGTTAACCCGGTCATCCCGCTCGGCGATTTGCACCGGCAAGATCTGGCCTACCGCGGTCGGACCCCAGTCGCCGCCCAGGCCGCCATACGACTCCCAGCCGCCGATCATGAGCAGTCCCGCCCCTTGCTCAACCTGGGTCACAAGCAGCCGCTGGACTTCCGCAGGCATGTTCCTGGCCGGATAATCGCTGAGAATCACAAGCTGGCGTGGGGCTGCCAGCCGCTGGGGCGTGGCCGGCAGGTCGCTGGCTAGATAGTCAAAGGCGATGCCGGCGTGGGCCATCACGCCGCCCAGGTAAGCGGCGGCCGTCCGCAGGCTGGTGTCGCCCAGGTATAACACGGGTGCTTGGCTCACGGGCGGTCTCCGGTGGCCCCCAGGGGAAACACATGTAGCCGTTCTTAGCGAGCCGCGACCGTGAGGAATCGCTCCTTCTGGCTCCCGGCCCCCTCCCAAGACCGCTCCCTCTCGGTCGCGGCTCGTACATGCGTTCGCCCTGCGAGGGCCCCAAGGTCAGTTGCATTAAATAACGTAGTCGATAATATATAGTAAAGATCAGGGAAAGTCCACAGACTCCCGGGGGCGGGAAATACACCATGGTTCAAGGCAATGCCATCATCGGCCAATCCGGCGGCCCCACCGCGGTGATCAACGCCTCGTTGGTCGGCGTGGTCGAGGCGGCCCTCAAGTCCAAGGCGATCGGCCGCGTTTTGGGCATGCGCTTCGGAATCGAGGGCGTGCTGGGCGATCACCTGGTGGACCTGGGCGCCCAGACCAAGGCCACTCTGGCCACTTTGCGCGGCACGCCCAGCAGCGCCCTGGGCTCCAGCCGGCACAAGCTCAAGGATGAGGAACTGCCGGCCGTGCTGGCCCAGCTCCAGAAATACGACATTCACTACTACTTCATGATCGGCGGCAACGACACGATGGACACCATCCATCGCGTCACCGCGTTCGCCCGCCAGCAGGGCTATGACCTCAAGGGCGTGGGTGTGGCCAAAACCGTGGACAACGACCTCGACGGCACGGACCATACCCCCGGGTATCCCAGCGCCGCCCGCTATATCGCCTTGTCGGTGCTGCAGGCCGGCTTGCTCGCCCGCGACATGCAGCGGGTGGATCAATACGTGATCTTCCAGACCGTCGGCCGCAGCGCCGGCTGGCTGCCCGCCGCCGCCGCCCTGGCCAAGACCTACCCCGCCGATGCGCCCCACCTCATTCTGCTGCCGGAGCGGCCATTCGACGCCCAAGCCTTCCTGGCCGCCGTGGCTGATGCGCACCGGAAGTACGGCTTCTGCTCCATCGTCTGTGGGGAGGGCATCACCTATGCGGATGGCACCCCCGTCAGCGCCTCGCAGACACGCGATAAGTTCAACAACGTCGAGTTCGGGGCCATGGGTGGCACCAGTGCGGCCATGATGCTGCACCAGATGATCAAGAACAAGTTCGGCTGGCGGGGGGAGTTCCAGGTGACCGAGTCGCTGCAGATGTGCGCCGCCGATCGCGGCATCAAGCTGGATTTTGATGAAGCCTATGGCTGCGGCCGACAGGCCGTACAACTGGCGCTCAAAGGCATCAGCGAGGTCATGGTCACCATCGAACGCCGGTCCAAACGCGGGGCACCTTACAAGGCCGGTTTTGGAACCATTGCCCTGGCCAAGGTGGCCAACGCCGCCCGGCCCATGCCCGACCGTTTCATCGCCAACAACGGTATGTTCGTGACTTCCGCCTTCCTGGAATACGCCCGGCCGCTCGTGGGGCCTCTGCCCGTTTACGCCGCCCTCAACACCCAAAAGGCTAAACCATGAATCTCACCGACCAGAAGTACAGCCAGTTCGGTCTCGTCCGCGACATGATGCAGACGCCGCAGATCGTCGCGCAATTCAACCTGAACCAGGCCGCCGACGTGGCGGGGCGCATCGCCAAAGCCGGCAAGCTGCTTCTGACCGGCGAAGGCTCCAGCCGCATCTTCCCGGCCAAGCACATGATGACCCAGGCCATGCGCCGCGGCCTGAAAGCGCCGGCCCTTTTCACCGACGCCGGCCGGCAGTCTCAGGAATATCAACTGGACGACTGGGCCGTGTTCGCCCTGTCCAACTCGGGCCGCACCTCCGAAGTCATCAAGCTCTTCACGGAGCTGAAGAACCGCGGCCACCGGAACCTTTTCAGCCTGACCGCTTCGGCCGGTTCCAAGTTGGAATCCCTGGCGACCAAGGGATACGTGCTGTCCTGCGGACCTGAAGGCGCCGTGGCCGCCACCAAGAGCGTCCAGGAGCAGGCCCTCTTCTATCATGCGCTCCTGGACCTGTTTAGTGGCCAAGCCACGCTCCAGGGGCGACTGCAATCGCTCCGGGGCCTGATTCAGGAGGCTCTGACCACGTCCATCCCCGCCGATCTGGTCAGGAAGATCGCCCAAGCCGGCACGATCTACTTCGCTGGCCGCAATGATGGGGTGGCCGAGGAACTGACCCTCAAGACCAACGAGATCACCCGCCGTAAATCCGACTTCCTCGAGGGCACCTACGCCGTGCACGGCATCGAAGAGGTCATGGACCCCTCCGATGTGGTCATCTCGCTGGATCCCTACGCCGATTCCGAATCCAAATTCATCGATGTTCTGGCCAAAGGCGTGGGCCTGACGGTGATCGCCGTGGCCGATCGTCCCACGGCTTTTCCCACGATCCGCGTGCCTTCAGCCGGCGACCTGTCCGGCTACGTTTACATGGCGGCGGGCTGGAATCTCCTGGTGGAAGTCGGCGTGTCCCTGGGCATCAACCTGGACAAACCCACCCGGGCCCGCAAGGTGGGCAACGAATTCGTAGGCTGACCCCCGGAATCCTTCCCGGCTCCAAGGCCCGGCCGCCGCAGGGTGGGGCAAAACTTCGGCCCCATCTCCTTACCTGCCGGCCCGCGGCCGAAATCCGAGCGAGTCTTTCAGTTCCTCCATCACTTCAAAGACGATCGGACAGGTAGCGGTGCGTTCAATCATGGCGATAGTGCGGAACGAGAACTCCGGCTCGTAGAGATAGGGATAGCCACGGCAGTCCTCCGGGCGGTCTTCGTAGACGCTGCAGCGATTGTCCTGCAGGAAGGGACATGGCGTCGTGCGTGTGCGCCAAGCCTTTTCGTGAGCCTCCTCCTCCGCTTCCAGAAACTGAGCGATGAACGTCTGCCGGTCCATGTACAGGCGCCGCGCCAGCCGCTCCACATCGCTCTCGGAGAGGGTCGGATGCACCGTCTTGCAGCAGTTTGCACAAGTCGTGCAGTCGATCTGGGCCCAGACGCGCTGCGTGATGTCGGCTACCCGCCGATCCACCTCGGCATCATCCACGCGACACTGGAATTTCAGGAACCGGCGGAACCTCCCATTCTCCTTCTCTTGTTCCTTGGCGAGCTGGGGCAGATGAATGAGCGGGACTGTCATGCTCATACGATGCCATGGCCGACGGCCGCCCGCAAGGCCAGCCCCGAAGGATCAATTGTTGGTCAAGCCGGGATCGGCCGCGGCCAAGGCTCTAGACAAACTGCGCCGCCAAGCCGGCCGGCGGGGCATCACATTGATGGCCGCACCGATGGTGGTGCTCGAACCAATGGCAATACGGCGATTATCGCATGAGGTCCCTGAGCCGCGCCTCGAGCGCCGCCGACATGGCCACATGCCGCCGGGCCATCATGGCTTTGGCCACGGCGAGGAACTTGTCGGGATCGTGCCCCGCTCCATCGGGGGTCTGGTCGGTGTAGAAGCCAAACGGCCGGCTGCCCTTGGGCGCGTAGCCGGACAAGGCCAGCATCGTGCCCGTAGCCAGGCACGAGCCCGTCAGGAGGCGCGAGCCGATCGCCGTGCGCACGTAATCGCCTACGATCGGGCCCTGAAACACCCGCCCGGTGTCCTGGGGCTCTTCCCCGGGCCCAAGCTGCACGCGCACCTTGCCATAAGTGTTCTTCAGGTTGCTCACGGTGGTGCCCGCGCCCAGGTTCACCCACTGGCCCACCAGGCTGTGGCCCAGATAGCCGTAGTGGGCCTTGTTGCTGGAGCCCTGGAGGATGGAAAAGGAAATCTCCCCTGCCACCTTGCAGCGCGGACCGATCACCGTGTGGGGCCGGATGTAGGTGTGAGCGGCCAGTTGTGTTCCGGCTCCGATGTGACAGGGGCCCTCCAGCACGCTGCCGGCCCCCACGATCACATCCGCCTCGATGCGGATGGGCCCGGCCTCGCAGTTGAGCACCACCCCCGGCTGCAGACGCGCATTGACCAGGATGAAGCGGTGGCTGCCGAACTGCGCGACCCCCGCCGGCAGCGGATCAGTGATCGCAGGCAGGCCGTGGGTCAGGTCGTAGCCCAGCGTTTCTTCCAGGTTGTCCAGAATGTGCCAGGGCCGCTCGGCCAGGACTCGCCCGGCCAGGCGCACCACCTCCGAGGCTCGGTCGGGCACGGCCAACTTCAGCCCTTGAGCCGCGCTGGTGATTCCCAGGCGCAACGCCACCAGTTGGCCATCTTCCTGCACCACCGCCTGACCCGGCTTGAGCCCCTGCACCGCTTCCCGGCCGGCGGCCCCCAGCCAGCGGCCGTTGACCACCAGCCAGTCCCCGGGAGTCAGGGGACCATTGATGGTCACCCCCGGCTCCTCTTGGGCCAACGCCGCCAGAGGCGCGGGCACGTTGAGCACCTCGGCCCTGCGGCCGATGATGTGCTCGATGCGGCCGCGCGTGGTGTGGGCACCCGTGCGCAGGTCAAACACCGGCCGCAGATCGGTCAAAGGCCCCCAGGCGCCCAGGCCGTCATCCAGGATCAGCAGGTGCGAAGTGCTCATGTCTTCATTATCGGCCAAGTGCGCGTCCTCAATCCGGGGGTGCGGCCCGGTTCGTTCCAGCTCCGTTCTACTCCCAACTGTCGATCAGGATCTGGGTCAGCGCCAACCATCCGGCCACAATGCCCGGCGCCGCCACGCTCTGGCCCCAGGCGTCCATGGTGATCCGCTCCGCCAGCGTCGGCAGCACCAACCGGCGCACGAGCCGGGTCAGCGGCTCGGCCAGGGCCGGCAAGGCGCCTAACGGCCCGGCCAGAACCAGTTGCTGCACCCGCGTGAAATTCACCGCGTTGGCCAGCACCATCCCCAGGTGGCCCACGATCTCATCCACCTTCGGGTCCCCGCCCCGGGCCAGGCGCTGGGCCAGCGTCAACCCGGGCCGGCCGCCCCCCGCGAACGCACTGCTGACGATTCTCTCGATGCACCCGGTCTGCCCGCAGTAGCACCCCTCGGTTGCCACCGGCAGCCGCGTGTGCCCCAGCTCGTTGGCCCCCGTGATACACCCGCGGTTGGGGCGCCCCCCCACCAGCAGCGCCGAGCCAAGCTGCCCATCATCGATGTACACCAGCAAGGCGTCTTCGCGCGGTTCGCAACGCTGCGACAAGAGCCATTGGGCGGCCAGGGCGTGCATGTCGTTCTCCAGCACCACGGGCCGGGCGCCACTGGCCCGGTACAACTCCTGCACGGGGATGGGCCCGTGCGCGGGCCAGATGGCCGAAAACACAATGCGCTGTGCCTCGGATTCCACGAATCCCGGCGTGCTGATGCCCACCGCCAGCGTGTTGCGGTCCACGCAGGCACGCAGGCAGGCGGCCCCCACCCCGACCATGTCACGGGGCTCGGCAACCTCCTGCCCCAGGATCTGGCCCACCAACTGTCCGGTCAGGCTCAGCCGCGCCACCTCGATACGCTGCCGCCGCAACGCCAACCCCACCACCTGGCGGCGGCGGTCGTCAATCCTCAGCGGCCGGGCGGGCCGGCCCCGGCCCCGCACCACCCCGTCGCTCTCCCGCAGGATGCCCAGACGCACCAGGCGGTCCGCATCCGCCCCCACCGTGTTGGGCCTCAGGCCCAGTTGCGTGTGCAACTGGATGCGGCTCTGGGGCCCAAAACGCCAGAGGGCTTGCACCATCCGGCGTTGACGCATTGACAGGGCGGTGCTTGCCATGGCTCATCCGTACCAGCGCGGGGACCCTTCCAGAGAATGCTCTTCACGCGACCAGCCATGTCTTATCGCGCGCAATCCCAAAAAACAATTCCCGCCCGCGCAGGTTGACGCGGATGGGCTTCCAGGCCTTGGCCCTGCCGGCCGGCTTCCCCGGCCCTGGGTCGCCGCCTGGAAACGGTATCCTGACATGACACGCGGCCGCCGCCGCCTCCGCAGCCGGAACGTCTTGGGCGATCGGGCGAGCCCCCAGAACGCCAGCGCAGATAGAGTTCACCCCGGATAAACTGTCGGGGCGACGATCCCCGCTTAACCTCGCCAGGAGCCCCTTGTGTTCAAAATCGGATCCATCGGAGCGGGCGGCCGTGGCCGCCTGTGTGAGAACGCCCACCGCCCGGACCAGGGCTTCGAACTGGCGGCCATCTGCGACCCCAATCCGCGCGTGATCGCCGACTACCGCCAGCGCTACGGGGACCAACTGCGCGTGGCCCGAACCTATCAGGAACTGCTCGACCAGGACGACCTGGACATCGTCTTTATCACCACCCCCGACTATCTGCACGAGGAACAGGCGGTGGCCGCCCTGGAGCGCGGCAAGGTGGTGTACCTGGAAAAGCCCATGGCCATCACCATCGCCGGCTGCGACCGCATCCTGGCCGCCGCCCAGCGCCACGGGGCGGGGCTGTACGTCGGCCACAATATGCGCTTTTTCCCGGTGATCCAGAAGATGAAGCAGTGGATCGACGAAGGCCGCATCGGTGAGGTCCAGGCCATCTGGTGCCGGCATTTCATCGACTACGGCGGCGACGCTTACTTCAAGGACTGGCACTCCGAACAGCGCTACGCCACCGGGCTGCTGCTGCAGAAGGGGGCCCACGACATCGATGTGATCCACTACCTGGCCGGCTCCTACACCCAGCGCACGGTGGGCATGGGCAAGCTCAGCGTGTACAACCAGGTTCAGGACCGCCGTCGACCGGACGAGGCCGGCAGTGCCCGCTTTGTGCAATCCCACTGGCCGCCGCTGAAGCAGAAGAAGCTCAGCCCGATCATCGATGTCGAGGATCACACCATGATGCTCATGCAACTGGCCAACGGCATCCAGGCCAGCTACTGCCAGTGCCACTACACGCCCGATTCCATGCGCAACTACACCATCATCGGCACCGAGGGCCGCATCGAGAACGATGGCGATTTCTCCCACGAGACCAACTGGGCTTCGGTACGCCTGTGGAACCGGCGCTGCGGTCCGGCCAGCCGCCAGGGCACCCTCGTGGAGGCGGTGCCCCCCATCCAGGGCAGCCACGGGGGAGCGGACCCTCAGATCATCGATGATTTCCTGGCGTTCGCCCAAACCGGCCAACGCACCGGGGCCACGCCCCTGGACGCGCGCATGAGCGTGGCCGCCGGCTATCAGGCCACCCTGTCCCTGCGGCAGGGCAACCAACCCCTGGATGTGCCCCCCCCGTCTGCCGGCCTGGCGACGTGGTCCGGCCTGGGCCCCAGCCGCCGCCCCGAGGAGCACCAGCGGCAGAGCCCCAACCACTAGCCGCCCTGCCGCCTTACCTCTGGCGCGCGGGCCAGGGCTCTGATCCGGACTCTCCGTGCGACCCGATCCACTTGCCGTGCGGGCTCAAACCGCGGCCCCCAGGAGCCGTCCTATGCCAAGCCTCACCCCTGCCCAAGCCTCGCCCGCACCCCTGCAGTGGTTCCACCAGGCCCGTTACGGGATGTTCATCCATTGGGGGCCCTATTCCGTCGCCGGCCGCGGTGAGTGGGTCATGAACCGGGAGCGGATTCCGCTGGAGGAGTATGCACGCCTCTATGTCGATCCTTTCCGGGCCGAGAACTTCAATCCGGATGCCTGGGTGGAGTTGGCGCGGCAGGCCGGCATGGGGTACATGGTCCTGACGACGCGGCACCACGATGGCTTCGCCCTGTGGGATACGGCGACGCGGGACTTCAACGCGGCACGTCGAGGGCCCCGGCGCGACCTGGTGGCGGCCTTCGTGCAGGCGGTGCGGCGCGGCGGCCTGAAAGTCGGGTTGTACTACTCGGTAGCCGACTGGACACACCCCGATTACCCCAGCGCCTTCGAACGGGACTGGCCCCAGCAGTGGCCTCGTGAAGAGGCCCGCCAGCGCTTCATCGCCTACTACCGGGCCCAGCTCCAGGAACTCCTGACCCGCTACGGGCCGATTGACATCCTGTGGTACGACGGCTGCATCCCCCAGCCCCTGGATGGGGCCGCCACCAACGCCATGGTGCGCCGCCTGCAGCCGGGGATCCTGATCAACAGCCGTAACGGACCCCAGATCGAAGACATCGTGAATTCCGAGCAGGCCATCCGTCCGCCCAAGGAAGACATCCCCTGGGAGGCCTGCATGACGCTCAACAACAACTGGGGCTACCACGCGGGGGACGAGGCCTGGAAACCGGCCCAGGCCGTCATCCAGATGTTGACCGAGACGGCCCGGCATGGGGGCAATCTCCTGTTGAACATCGGGCCCCGGGGCGATGGCACGATCCCCGAGCCCTCGGCCCGGATTCTGCGGCAGGCCGGGGCCTGGCTGAAGCGCTACGGCGAATTCCTGCCCCACAGCGGGCGCTCGCCCTTTTCCTGGAATAATTTCGGCAACGTCACGGTGCGCGGGCGAACGGTCTACCTGCACGTCCTGCACAGTACCGGAGCCAGCCTCTGTTATGCGGAGATCGCCAATCACGTTCTGACCGTGCGCCTGGTGGGCGACAACCGCCCGCTGCCTTTTCACCAGGTCGGCCCGCGGCTGATGGTTGAGGGCCTGCCGCAGCCGTTCCCCGATCCCATCGGCATCAGTATCGCCGTGGAAGTTGAGGGCGATCCCCGACCGGTCACGCCGCAGACGTCATTTTGGATTCCCGGCTGAGCCCAGGCGCTGGTCCACATCGCGCGTGAACTGGTCCTGGATCCGCTGCCGGGGGCTGTGGGTGCCGCCGGCCGAAAGGATGGCATTGGCATCCTTCTGGAAGGAGTTCTGGAGCATCTGGGGTACATCCTGGTTGGCGGCCAGAGCCTGGTCCCGAAGCTTCAGGTATTGGCCCAAGGTCAGGGGCTTGTCGGCGGATACAGTGCAGGTGACGCGGGCGGTCCAGCCCGCGGGCTTGTCGAGCCAGGCCTGGCGGACCTGGTGGAGCTGGGCGGCCTCGAGGCCGAAAGCCTGGAGGATGGCCGTGGCCATCATCATGTTGCCCACGGGATTCATATGCACCCCATCCACAGTCAAGAGGTGGCCGGGGTGATGCCCGTGGGCGATTGCCTCGTGGATCCGGGCCTGCATGTCGGCGCCCACATCGGCCAGCAGGCAGTGCTTGCGTGCCGCCAGCTCGCGCAGAAAGGCGTTGTAAGGGATCAGCCGCTGGTTGAGGCTGTTGGCCTGGTCCTCGTAGATCATGGTGGCGGTGAGGATCATGACCTTGATGCCCGCGGCCTGGGCGCGATCCACGATTTCGGTCATGTTCTTCTGATACTCCTCCAGGGGCACGCCGCCGGGGTTGTGCCACACATCATTGACACCGCAACTGATGGTGAGCCAATCGGGCTTCTTGGCCAGGACATCGCGCTGGAGCCGCCCCAGCATGTCGCGGGAGGTATTGCCGCTGATGCCGGCCGGGATGGGGATGACCTTGATGCCGCAGGTTTCCAGGCCATTGACGACCAGGTGCAGGTAGCCGCTGGCATGCTCCCAGCCGAACTGGGTAATCGAGTCCCCCAGGAAAGCGAGCTTCTGCCCGCTGTGGATGGCAATGCCATCGGCGCGGCAGGGCGCGGCGGACCACAGGGCGGCGATGGCTGAGACCACGAGCGCTAAAGCGCTGACGCGAAAGGCGGTGGGCATAAATGCTCCTGTTTCCTGGTGGCAAGTCATTTTGAGGCGGAGTCTGTACGCGAGGCCGGCCTGGAGCGATGGCGCAGCAGCAGGCAGCCCAGGCCGATGAGGGCTGCAAGACTGGCCGGTTCGGGAACGGGGGCGTTGGCGCTGATCCAAGCTGCGTAGGATGGGACGGCGATGGCGCTGCTGGCGTAATAGCCGTTGACCCCGGAGTAGATATAGGCATTGATGCCGGCCAGCTCCCACTGGTTGCCGACCTTCACAAAGGTGCCGCCGCCGGAGTCGCCGTTGCCGAAAAACGCCTCGTAGGGGGTGTTGGTGTCGTAGGCACTCATCTCAAAGACCATGGAGTTGTAGCTACCCGAAGCCTGGGTAAAGGGGGTCAAGTAGACGGCATTGGTCCCCCAGCGGGCGATGCCATCGGTGCCTGAGGTCAGGGTGTAGGCGAAGTTGGCCGGGGCATATGTGCCGGTCAGGCCGTAGCCGACCAGAAACAGGTTCTGGCCAGAGGAGAAGCTTCCGGTGTAGAGCGTGTTATAGCCGGGCAGGGTGTGATCGACCTTCACCAGGCACAGGTCGGGCACAGCGGTCTGTCCCGGCGCCGCCGGCGGCGTTAGGGCGCTGACGGCGGTGTAGGTGGTACCGTTGATGGTGGTGTAGCTCTGTCCCGGGGTGGCGCCCACGTGGCCCGCGGTCAGCAGATAGTTGGGAGCAACGGCCACGGCCGAGCCGATGTACCAGGTGCCGTTCCAATAGGTATTCCACTGGTAAACGTAACTGGTGGCCAGACTCCACGGCTGGTTGCTGGCGGTGGTGCCGCTCCAATCGCCGCTGGTGGGGAACGCCGTGGTCTGGCCGGGAGCGATGGCCCAGGCCCCGGGGGCGGCGACCACCAGGGCGAGCAAGACACAGGATGCAGGTGGTATTGGTCTCATGATGTCACTTCAAGGGTCGGCCACCCAGGGTGCGCTGGTTGGTGTCCACGGCCTTGCGGAGGTTGCCCAGCATGGTGCCGGGCTGGAACGGGCCATGACGCGGCCCCCAGAAGTCGGGACTGTCCACGTAGTAGATCTCCAGCAGCCCGCGGTGGGCGGGGATGTCGATGAACTCCCACTCGGAGATGCCCGTGACGGGGTGGATGATGTAGTTGTGCCCGGTCTTACCGGCCAGTTTGGTCAGTTGGTCGCGCACCCCGGGGGCCAGGCACACATCTTGGTCGGAGTGGTTGAAATAGTTCACGAGCATGGCATCGCGCCGCTTGTCGTAAAACATGGAAGCCTGGATGCCAGGCTGGCCAAAGTTGACGCTCGAGCAGGCCTGGGCGTTGTAATAGACCACATCCTTGGAGTCACTCCACAGGTCGGCCATGACCTTGCCCATCCAGCGCTCGTAAAGCTGATCCGCCCCCGGAATGCGGTGGAAGTTCGGGGAGGTCAGAAGTTGTCGGCTGATGGCCGTCAGGGTGTCCTCCGGATCGAGCGTGGATTGGGGGAGAAGATCGGGGCAGCCCAGGGCCTGGGCGGCCGCGAAGGGCCAGGGTTGAGGGAAACCGATGACCACCCGGTAATCCTCGCCGGGGATGAACAGGTGCAGCACCCCATCGGCGGTGGCCTCGATCTGTTCCCCGGTCTCGGCATCGTAGAAGTATTTCAGCCCGCCGGCCCCGAAACTGCTCAAATCCCCCGGCTGAATGTGCTCGATAACGCTGTCATGGCTCTGGTTGGAGATGACCAAGAGGGCCCGCCCTTTGGCGGTGTAGGTGGAGATGTAGGTGTTGGGCTGGGTGGCCACCGGATGGGTGTCGTTGTGATAGTAGGGGTGCCAGTGCACCGTGGGATCGTCCAGCCAGAACACATCCAGGGCGTTGAGCCAGCGCTCGGAGTAGCCGGCGTTGTCGCCTCCGGAAAAGTTGGTCACATCGTGCAGAAGCAGGCGGCTGTAGACCTCGCGCCAGTACTTGCGCACCGGGCCGATGTTGGGATAGGGCGATTCATTGGTCTGCGGGAAGGGATACCAGTCCAGTTCCATGCCCCACTGGTGGGAACACATCACCCGCCATTGGCCCAGGGTGAACAGCTTGGTGTACAGGTACTCCCCGTTGAGCATCTTGCGGCAGAAGCTGCGCCCGGGCAGCTCCGGGCTGATGGCGTTGGCCCAGATGTAGGGGCTGTGGATCTTGCCGTCCTCGATCGCCGTGGTGGCGATGCGCTTCATGAACAGCCGCGAGTTCCAGATGGCACTGGTGGCTTCCTTGCGGCCATCATCGCGGATGTAGCCATAGCCGTTGGGCGGGTCGTAGTAATAAACGTAAGGGGGATTGTCCTGGTAGATGTAGCTGATGTCGGCGTGGCGCACTTCCTGGTTGTACCACCAAACCCGGTACTGGACATTGGTGGCGCAGACGTTGGAGGCCGATTCGACCCGGATGTAGGGATTCACGGGCAGGTGGGCTTCTTCCATCATCTTGACAGCCCATGCTTCCGGCGGGGCGCGTTTGATGTGCGGCCACATCAGGTCCGAGCCCCACTCATGCCAGAACTCGAGGTATTCCGGCGTGCCGCCGCACTCGGACACGGCCGAGGCCATCGTGCCCACCTGGTCGGCCCCGGTGGCATCGGCGTATTTCTTGAGCAGCGGCAGGGTCAGGAACCGGCCGTAGGTGGGGTAGGAGCCATCGGTGAACCAGTTGGTGAAGAGGGTGCCATCCTTGTAAGGTTCGCGATAGCCCTCGTTGCGCCACAGGCGCCAGTTCTGGGGCATGCGTTTGAAGGGGCTGGCCTGCAGGGCAAACTGGAAGGTGCGCTCCTGGGTCAGGTGCAGCGGGCTGTTGACGAACCACGCGGTGTAGATCACCTCCTGACCGCGGCGCTCGAGTTGGGCGGCCGCGCGGTTTTCATCGTTGTGCATGCCCTGCTCCGAGGCGCAGGAATACACCAGCCCGCGATAATCATCGCCGACCCAGATGAAGGGGGGCATGTTGCCGATGCGCGGCCAGTTGCGGCTGGGGTAGGTCTTGGAATCCCACAGCACGCCCTGCTTGGGGTCCAGTTCGCCCATGCATTCCTTCTGCGGGCCCTGAATGCGCCGCCAGGTCACGGCTGCATCGATGAGCTGCGCCATGGTGTTCGTAAAGGGGATCTCCAGCCGCAGATCCTGCAGCTCCACGGGGGCCTTGTCGGGCGTCAGGTGGACCGTGAACAGGTAGAAACCGTCGTAATCAAAAGCGCCCCGCACCTGCAGGGTGATCCCCTGGCCACGGAAGGTCTGGCTGAGGCGAGCCTGGCCTTTGCCCAGCGCGGCGAGTTGCGGCGCGTCGCCGGTCAAAGCGGTCAGGGGGCCGTTCCCCACGCGGGCCATAAAGGTCGCGGGGCGGGCCAAGAGGGGCTGGCCGGCGGCGGTGATCTGGGTCAAGAGGCCCTGGGGTCCGTGTTGATAGGTGCGTCCCCAGCAGGAGACCGCGTCGGCCGTCACCACCGGCGGCGTAAACGGCGGCACGATGATGTCGCTCAGGCCCGTGGGCTTGGCCGTTTCAAAAGGCATGATGTGGCGGGTGAAGCTGGCCGTCTGGCGGGCCAGTTCCTGACCCGTCTTGTCGGTAAGGATGGCGGCCAGCGTATAGACCGCCTTGTCGGGCATGGCACCGACATCCAGGTAGTCATGGGCCTGGCCGTCGGCAGCCAGGGGGTGCGTCTGATGCACGATCTCCTGCCCGTTACGCTGGACCAGCAGCGTCCAACCGGCGACGGCCGGGTGGGCCTTCATGTAATCCCCGGCGTCGAGCTGGTATTCGAACAACCCCTTGGAGGGATAGGGCCCCACCAGGAACTGGAATGCTGCGGTCGGTGTGTCCGCCGCGTGGACCACGCCGGCGAGCAGGACTTGCAGAACGAGCAAAAGCACACTCAGACGATGCGGCATCATCGGCCCCTTTGTGGCAGAGCTTGGAAACGTCGGGGGAAACCCGGTCGCGGTATCAGACCGCCAGAGCACCTCATTGAGCCAGCAGGGTGGCATAGGGGAAAAACGTATAGCGACCGCCCATCTCACCAGCATTGCTGGCCGGGAAGCCCAGGCTGTTGAACACCTGCCAGACATCGGGGGTCAGCGGCGTCCACTGCACGTGGCCGTCGATGTAGGCCGTGTTGACACCCGCCATTTCGTGGGTGACGGTGGCGGGTTGCGGGTTGACGTAGGCCCACGTGCTCAGGCACTGAATCAGGGCCGTGATGTGCGGCACCGCATAGGCGCCCCCGGGTGACCAGAAGCCGCCGTTGCGGCCAGGCTGGTTGATACGCCCCTTGGACAGGTTGGTGGCATCGGGCTGATAGTAGGGCACCGTGTCGAGCACGTACGAACCCTGGTTGGTGCCGGCGTTGATCCAGACCTGATTGGGGTCGATGGAGCCGTTGGCCTGGGTGCTCTTGGCCACGGCCTGGGGCAAAATGAACGCGCCATTGCTGTGGGTGAAGTTTTCGTTGGTGGGCGAGACAAAGTCAGGGCAAGCCACCACCGAGGTGGGGGGCAGGTAGCGCTGGCCAATGAGCACCCCCACGCCGTACCAGCGCACGGTCTGAGACCAGACAACACCGGGAGGCAGTATGGGAGTACTCATCCAGAAATCGGTATCGGCAAATTCCCACGGATAGGCGCTGTACGACGTCATGTAGTCCGCGCCGTGGACGCATTGAAAGGCGCTGCAGCCGGGCAGGTAATCGCGGTTATCGGTGGCGTAAGTAGCGGTGGCGATGAAGATCTGCCGCTGGTTGCTGGCGCACTCGGCGCGGCGGGCAGCCGTGCGGGCCTGGCTCAGGGCCGGCAGCAACAGGGCCACCAGCAGAGCGATGATGGAGATCACCACCAAAAGCTCGATCAGGGTAAAACCGGCCCGAGCAGGGCCCGCTACCTCGGCAGGGTGCCCCTTTCCCGACCGCGGGGTCGGAACCAGATCGGTGATGATGGAGGGCCTCATGGCTGTGCTCCCTGTCCATCTCCCCTGGTTGCCGGGACCTTCAGACAACAGTCCTGCGGTGTATCCGGCGTTCAGTGGTGTACCGCCCGCCGCCGGCCCAGCAGGAGCAGGCCACCGGCCGCCAGCAGGGCCAAGGAGGCCGGTTCGGGGACGTTGGCCGCCTGGATTTCCGGGACCAGAAACTCTCCGCTGGCGCCGCTGGGTGTGCCCAGATTCAGGTAAACGGCGTTGGTCGGAGCGATGCTCACCGGGATATCGGCATACAGGTAGTGATAGTTGCCGCTGGCTACTCCGTAGTCAACCCACGTCGGGGTAAAGGTCCCGATGGTGGTGGCAAAGTTGTTGGCGGTAATGGTGTAGTAATCGGTGTCGTTTCCGCCGGTGTAGTCGGATTTGATGGTGATGCTGGTTGGCGCCACCACCCAGCCCGGGGGGTAATTGTCCACGAGGTCCTGCCAGACCCACACGCGGATGAGATTGATCGGGCCGAACAGGGTGCTGGGGTTCGGGCCAGGGCCGCTGACATCGGTCGGCGAGGTTTCCGCAAAGATGGCCGGTTGGATCGTCGTGCCATAAACGTATTGGGAGAGATCGTTATCGTTGATCCACGAGATGCTTCCGCCCGACATGCCGGGGCCAGCGTTGGCGAAGGTGCCATAGAAAACGTTGGTTGCTCCGCCAGGCAGCGCCGGTGCCATCACCGCCCCCAGTGCAGGACCGGCCGCGATTCCAACCACGGCCACCAGCAGCAAAGCTGCTAGTCCATACGCCACCTGATTCTTCGTAAGCATAAGACTTCTCCTTTCGTCAACGTGATCGAGATTTGAAATTCATTGCTTTTTCTTGTTTCGCGTCGGGCGGGCGGCCTCGTCGCTGGAACGCCTCAAGCCCGCCGACGCATCAGCAGCAGCAGCAGACCACCGGCCGCCAGCAGGGCCAGCGAGGCCGGTTCGGGGACGGGCGCGAAGGCCTGGACATCATTCACGTCGATATTGGCACCGCCGCCGTTATAGTCCATGGCACCGAACTCCAGAACTACGGCCGTCGCCCCGGCCGGAATCGCCACACTCACGTCCGCGTAGTTGGCATATTCCTCGCCATGGACGCCGTCGTTGCCCATATCAACCGTGGTGCCGCCATTGACGAACGCACTGGCCCCGAGAGCGACATAGCCGGGGTAGTTGGTCTGGTCGCTGATCAAGGTCGGCGTGCTGCCGTTGATGGCGGTAATGGTGGTGGCGTTCCAGAATCCGCCGGTGGCCAGGTCCGGATTATTGGGGGAGCTGGCGCTGCCGAAAGTATAAGCGTTCGTCCAACCGCCATTACCTGTGGCATAGACAACCTTCAAGGCGCCGGGATACTGCTGCCAATACGTGCTGGTGTCAGGATAGGCGTAACTCCATTGGTAGGACCAGATGCGGATGGTGGCAATCTGCCCGAAGGTGTTTTGAACAAACGTGCTGGCAGTGTTGTCGGTGTAGTGACCGGCAACAATTCCCAGATTCAGACCAAGGTTATCCCCCCCTTGGGAATTGCCCAGCCAGTAGGTGGTGGGGTTTCCATCCACGACCGACGGGGTGCTGCCCAACTCCGATGGGTAATTGGCCGTGCCTGAGGAGACGGCATTGCCTGGCCAAGATGCCCCGTTATCAGCCCCAACATAGATCCCGCCCGGGGCAGTGGTCGCGTCGAACAAGTTGACCGCCGCCGCCTGGGCCAACTCGCTGCCCAAGGCCACCGTCGCCAAGACCGTGAGGCCGCACATCATCTGAGTCTTCACAAACATAAGGCCGCTCCTTTCTCGAAGATGGCTGTCGATTTGACTTTTGATCTTCCGAATTCACATGCTCCCTGATATCAGAACTTGCGGAGGTTGAAGGTCGGTTTCCATCCCCTGCCGGTGATTTGGATAGTCTCGCCGGGGCTCGACCCCGCGCTCACTGTCCGCGCACCTCCAGGCGCCGAGCGCGGAATGCCCGTTCAGCAACGCCACAACCCCAGTCGGCTGTTTCGTCGAACATCAAAGCTGGCATAGTGAATGGCGGAAAGGGGAAGTTCACGTATCTGTCGGAGGAAGCTTGCGATCGCCTCCTGGAACACGTTCGATACTGTGTCTTCCACCATCAATTAACCCCGTCCGCCGGCAGAAGTCAAGAAGAATGGCCCGGGCGGAAGCGAGTTTTATTTGTTCGGTTGTCTCCGGACCGGCTGCGCGGCGGCCGGCGGGCATGTAGATTGCCCAAGTACCCAGATGATGGCCTGGACCAAGGACGGGAAACTTGCCGATTTGCCCCGGAATGAAGAGCAATAAACCTTAAACACCTGATAGTTAGTTAGGCCCGGTGGCGACCACCCCCGGACCACGGCCGGGGGTTCAACCATTCAACGAGCCTCGCGTGTGACGACGCAGTCTTCCCCATCGAGTTAGAGACCGCTCCTTCCGGGCGTGGCTGGCCCGAGGCCGGCTTAACCTGTACCGGCTCTCCCAAGCCTTGCGCACAATATGCTTGCTTTTGGTCCGGCCATCGTATACTTATTCAATCAGTCGGTTCCGCCAGGCGTGTTCTCGAAGGCCATCGCAAGCCTTCGCCGCTGTCCGGAACTGCCCGCATCACGTCGAGGTGCTTGATGTCTTGGCCTTCCCTGCGCGAGCCGGCGAAGTGGGTAGTGGCTTTGTCCCATCTTCAGTTCTCCGGTCCCCGTCGAATCCTGTTGGCGATGGCAACGGCCGCCCTGCTGGGTCTGAACGTGCCGGTTTCGGCCGCGCCCCCCCAGGAGGTCCCCGTGCTGCGCATCCCCAAAATGGTCCATCCGCCCACCATCGACGGCCGGATCGAGCCGGGCGAATGGCAGAGCGCCGCCGCCATCACCGGCTTTCCCAATCTCAACGAGAGCATGTCCCTGCCGCAGTTCCTCCAGCCGGTGTGGTACGTGGGCTACGATGACCAGAACCTCTACCTCGCCTTTCGCTATCCGGTCTATCCCAAGGGCTCGTTGCGTGCGGCGGTCAAGAACAAGCTGGACAAAGAGGCGGCCGGCGGCGCCATTCTCTGGGATGACCACACCGAGATCGAGATCTGCAACATCGGCCGGGCCAAAGCGGTGTCGGGGTACTTTTACAAGTTCATGACCAATCCCTGGGATGTGGTCATCGATCAGAAAGTGCGCTGGTCCATCGGCCAGATGGGCTTTGACTACGACACCGGGGCCATCGCCAAGTCGCACTTCACCGCCAGTTATTGGGAGCAGGAGATCGCCATCCCGCTCAAGAGCCTGGGCACATCGCACATCCAGGATGGCACTCACTGGGTCATGCAGCTCGTGTCGGCCCAGGATTCCGGCGGCAGCTATTGGACCTGGGCCCCGGCCACCTGGCTGGACTTTCCGAGCTTCCCCGAAGTGATCTTTGATTCCAAGGCCGCCGCGGTGCAATTCACCGGCGTGGGCGACTGGATGGATGGCAATCCGGATCTGGCCTTCCACGTGTTCAACCCGCAGGCCAAGGACATCCGGCTCAAGGTGGCCGCCAAGATCGTGGCCGCCGACGGCAAAGTGCTGCTGGACCGCACCGATCCCGTCACGGTAGCCCCCGGCGCCTCCCGCCAGATCCAGATCAAGGCTACCGGGCTGGCCCTGGAGGATCCCCGTAACGGCCGCAATAACCGGGTCTATCTCCAGGTCACGGATGCCGACACGGGTGCCCTCTATTACCGGAATGACCTGACCCTGTGGAGAAGCCAGAATCCCGATGTCCAGGGCTACATCAAGAACCTCAGCGTCACCCGCAAACCCGCCCACCCCAAGCTGCAATTTGCCTACCTGCCCAGTTTCCACAAACTGATCGTCTCGGCCGATGTCGGCATCCTCGGTCTGGACCCCAAGCTGGCCCACGAGGCCAAATACCTCAGTGCCTGGTTTGGCCCGCCGGGCGCGGGCCTCATCGGCCGCAATACGGTGCCCTTCGACCCCGACGGTGCCGCCAAGCTGAAATTCGACTTCCCCCCGCTGGCCGAGGGTCATTACGACATCACCATGGAAATCCAGGATGGCGCCGGCAAGCCCCTGGTGACCCGGAAGGACACCTTCGAGCAGAAAACATTTCCCTTCCAGAGCTTCAAGGGCGGTCTGGAACACGAAGTCGTCCGGCCGTACACCCCCATCAAGGCCGCCCCGGACACCTTCGAGACCGTCGGCGACCGCGTCAAACTCACCGACACGGGGCTGGTGGCGGGCATCCAGAGCAAACTGGTCCCGCCCGCGGCCGGGCAGAACATCCTGGCCGGGCCCATGACCCTGGTGGCGACGCAAAACGGGCGGACCGTGACGTTGGGCGCCGCCGACAAGCCCTTTGCCTGGACGCCCTCCGACCTGCCCACCAAGATCAGCGGATCAGCCCAAAGCCACCTCGCGGGCCTGACCTTCAAGCTGCACGGCCAGGCCGACTACACCGGGCAGTACCTGGTCAATATGGACATCGTGCCCAATGGCACGGTTTCCCTGGACCGTCTGGAGCTGCGCATCCCCATCACCGATCCGGCCGACACCTGCTTCGCCTACACCCCGCGCGACAGCGTAGTGCTGTACCAGAAGGACCACCCCTGGACGGGCAATCCCAAGCCCGGCGAGTTGTGGAACAACCTCTCCCAGCGCTCCCTGCGCCCCTACATCATGTACGTGGGTGATGGCGAACGCGGCCTGTACTGGTACACGGACAGCTACGAGGGCTACTGGATCGACCCGCACAAGCCGCACATCTTCCTGGTCAAAACCAAGGATGCCACCGAACTGCGCATCGACATTTTCAACCAGCCGGTGGTTATCGACCATCCGCGGCACATCCGCTTTGCCGTGATGGCCGTGCCCACCAAGCCGCTGCCCGCGGATGCCCGGGAAATGCAGTGGAGCAACCGGATGCACATCGGCGGGGCCTCCTGGTGGGGCACCATCGGGGTGCACGTTTTCCCGCTGAATGATGAGCAGTGGCAGAACTGGATCGCCGGCAAACCGTTCTATTACAAGGGCAAGCCCTATCCCGGCCAGTGCGCGCTGCTGCCCAATCCCCCCCGGGCGCCCGATGGCCGCTGGCTTCTGGTCAAGGGCCACGAGTACGGCGCGTACCGCGCCGTGGACATGATCGGCTACCTGCAACCGGAGAACCGGGTCTTCTCCGGGGAATGGACGGGGGTGACCAATCCGGCCATCCACCCCGATGCTTCCCTGCTGGGCTACAAGGATGACAAGGGCAACCCGGTCTGGCCGCTGCCCGAGCAGCGGGCCATTCTGAGCAAGGATCCGTGCGTCCAGAGCGGCTACGACTTCGAGGCCTACTACTTCTACCTGCTGGCCAAGAACACCGGAGCCGGCGGCTATTGGTGGGATTGGGGTTCCCTGCGCGCCGGCAGTTCGATGGATAAGGGTGAAATGTACCTCGATGATGAAGGCCGCCCCCAGCCGCGCATGAACATCTTCATGGTGCGGGCCTTCTACCAGCGCATCGCCCGCATCGTGCAGGACCTGGGCGTTCCCGACACCAACAACTGCTATGCCCCCGGCGCCGTGTACCAGGTGCCCTGGCTCAGCCGCATGAATGCCTGGGAGTCGCTGTACCTGGAATCGGCGGATGACGACATGTTCAGTGCCTGGGGGGTGGACCGCTTCCGCATGCAGATCGGCAAGTTCTCGGGCATCCCGGTGCAGGTGGTGGAGAACATTCCCATCAACTTCACCGATCCCCGCGCCCGCACGGTGCTGGCCATGGCCCTGCTGCACGACTGCGGGGTGTTTGGCGAGGATGGGGATCAACGCGGCATGGCCATTCTCCGCCGGGCCGGGATTCTGGATGAGTCCGCCGTGTGGGTGCCCTACTGGCGCTCGCAGGGGACCGCAACCGCCACGCAGCCGGGACTGCTCATCACGGCCTATCAGCTCGTCGATTCCAGGCGTCTGACGCTGGTGATCGTCAATCCCGGCCCTACGGACATCCACACGGATATTGTCGTGCCGGGGGCTCGTGCGGGGGCCAAGGTGGTGGATGATGAAACCCAGAAACCCCTGAATTGCGCCGGCGATCGTGTGGGCGGCCTGACCGTGAAAACTCACGACTTCCGCCTCATTACCCTGGAATAAAGGCCAACGCGCCGCGACCGTCCCCGGAAGTGGAGCGGTCCTGTGACTGTGTCGAACCAAGACCGCTCCCCTTTCCGGGGCGGGGGCGGGGTGGTGGTGGCTCGTTGGGAGCTTTGATAATGGACCAGCAACGCGTCAAGACGATGGGTTTGAAGCTGCACCTGCACGCGACGGAGGGGGTCTTCGATATCCAAGAGACCGGCAGGGGCATCGCGAAAACTTCCAGCGGCCGTTCCGGGGGCAATTCCGGGGGCAATTCCGGGGGCGGGTGGTTCGGCCTGCAGTTCTATCTCCAGGCCGGCGACCAGAGCCTGGTGGGCACGCGCCTGCAGCAGAGGCGCAGTTCTTCCGGCCGGATGTGCTGGCGGATCAAGCTCGCCCCCGGCCTGGAAGCCCACTTCGAGGCCGGCCGGTCGCCCGCCGGTGGGGGCATCTGGATCCGGCCGAGCCTGGTCAACCGCGGCCAGCGGCCGTTCCGGTTCGATGGCTACGGGTTCCAAGTGCGTGAGGGGGCTGGCGGCCCGCAGCTTGCCGGCCGTGGCCTGCCCGTCTTTGCGCACTCGGAGAATCTGCGCTACGAGAACCTGCCCCAGTCGCGGCAGACGTACCCGTTCCTGCGCCCGCTGCCCCAGGAGCCGCGCTGCTTCGGCCGCCAGGGGCTGGGCCCCATGCCGGCCCTGGTGATCGGCCGCACCGAGCACGACCGCTGGCTGGTCGAAGGCGCCGCCACTCAGGAGCGCCATGCCCCATCGTGGCAACTGGGCCTGCCCGCCGCTCCCGGCCGCATGCTGGAATACCGCAGCGCCTTCTTCTGGAACGGCGCCGCCCGCGAAGAGGTTGCCTCCGGCCAGACGCTGGCTCTGGAATCCACGTTTTTCCTGCTGTGTGAGGCGCCCCTGGACCGCATCTACGACACCTACCTGGATGAACTGGTGAAGCTTTACCGCCAGCGCTTTGCCGGTGCGCACAGCGTGCTGGATCACCGGCCGGTCTATTGCACCTGGAACTATGGCATCTATACCGGCCTGTCGGAGGCCGACTGCCTGAAACGCATCCGCCTGGCGGCCAAGGCCCAGAAGGGGGGCATCTTCCAGATCGACCATGGCTACCAGCCCGCCCATCCGCCGCATCTGTCCTGGGGCTATCTCGATGCCTACTACCCCGACACCGGCGCCACCTGGGACAAGACGCGTTTCCCGGGCGGACCGCAGCGCTTCGTCGCGGAATGCCGCAAGGCGGGGCTGACCCCGGCCATCTGGTGGACACCGCGCATGGACATCGGCGGCCCCATTTCACGCGATCATCCGGACTGGATCGCGCGCAACGCCGCCGGCCAGCCCATCGCCCACGTCGGCGACCTGCACCCCGATTACTCGGTTCCGGGGGTGCGCCAGTTCATCGCAAAGACCCTGCGCACCGTCATCCACGACTGGGGCTTCGCGGGCATCAAGCTCGATTTCTTTTCCTGGGCCTTCGATGCCCCGGACCTGGTTTACCAGGGCGGCGGCACCCACATCCAGTGGCGGCGCTGGCTGCTCAACCTGATCCGCCGCGAACTGGGGCCGCAAGGTTACTTCCTGCACTGCGTCTCGTGCCCGCTGGGCAATCCCTTCCTGGCCGTCGACGGCTGCGATGCCTTCCGCGCCGGCACCGACATCGATCACGGTGGCTGGGAAAACCACATCGCCAACTGCTCCTGGCTGCTGGCTTCGCTGGGCGCCTGTGGCCGGCGCACCTGGTACGCCGACATGGACAGCTTCATGGGCGCCCCGCAGTACCCCGACCACGAGCGCCGCTTCCGCTGCGCCGTGGGCTATCTGACCGCGGGGATGATCGACATTTCCGGGGCCCTGGAGAAATTCACCCCCGCCATGATGCGCGACTACCGCCGGCTGTCGCAGCGCTGCGACCAGGGCGGCCGGGTGCTCGTGCCCGACCGGGCGGCCTTCTTCGGCCGGCCACTGCCGCGCATCCTGCTGCGCCTGCACGAGCCCGCCAGCCGCACACGTCGCCAGCACGGCATCGCCGCCACGGTGGGCCTGTTCAACTGGGACCAGGCCCCGCAAACCCTCGCCACCAGCCTGGCCGAGTTGGGCCTGGCCGGCCGCAAGCTGCGCCTGCGCGATTTCTGGACCGGCCGGCCCGTGGCCCTGCAGGGTGGTATGCTGGCCGCCGACCTTCCGCCCCGGGGCCATCTGCTGGCCGACCTCTACCTCTGATTGGGCACGACCATGCCGCGATCCGTCTTGACGCACTGGCAGCACGCTCCGCAAGGCTCCCAAGGCTTCTGGGATGGCCACTGCCGCTATCCGGGGGTGCCCTTGGCCGTGGATGTGCAGCGCCGCGTCGGCCGCAACCGCCTCATCTATCACGGCCCGGCCCGCCTCTGGCAGGAGGGCCTGCCCCTGGGCAACGGCGATCTGGCCGCCATGACCTACCAGCCCACCGGCATGCTCTGCTGGGGCCTGACCAAATCCGATGTCCGCGACCTGCGCCATCCGGTTATCCCCCGGACCACGCATCAGACCCTGCGCCGCATCTTCGCCGAAGAAGGCAATCACCTCCTGACCGATCAGATCAATGAGGAGGAATGGGACTTCCGCACCTACTTCCCCACCTTCCTCCCCGCCGGGGGACTGTGGTTCAGCAGCGCCCAGCCCGATGACCTGGCCGTGCGCCGCCAGGTGCTGGACCTCTATCACGCCACGCACACCCTCGAGCTGGCCCAGGGCGGCCGGGTGGAGAGCTTCGTCTACGCCGATGGCAACGTGCTGGCCCTGCGCTTCAGCGGCTTGCAAGGCCGCACCCTGAACCTTCAACTCAGCCCCGAAGCGGCCGCCCCCGGAAATGGTGCCCCCGAAAATGCCGCCGCCGCTGATTCCCCCTACCTCCAGATGATCCGCCGCGAGGAGTATCGCCGGCTGGGCTATGACTGGGCCCCGCAGCGGGCGACACTGCAGATCGACTACGCCGATGGCCACCGCACGCTGCTGATGCTCGAGGTCCGCGGCGGCTCGCTCGAAGGCGCGGGGGAACAATCGCCCCATGCGAAGCTGCACTGTGAGGGGCCCGTCACCGAACTGCTGTTCACCCTCGTCACGGCCCGCGAAGGGGCCTTCCTGCGCCGCCGCGCCGCCCTGCTGCTGGAAACCGCCTGGCAGCGCAACTTCGACCGCCTGCACACCGATCACCGCAACTTCTGGCACGAGCGCTGGAGCCGCTCGGTCATCCAACTGCCCCAGCGCATCCTCGAGGCCCTGTGGTGCTACGCCATCTACACCATGGCCTCTTCCAGCCGCGGCGCCTATCCGGCGCCCCTGATGTCCGCCTGGAACCTGCGACTCGAGCAGCCTTACGGTGGGGACTATCACAACAACATCAACTCCCAGATGTGCTACTGGCCGCTGGCGGCGGCCAACCACTGCGATTTGATGATGCCGTTTCTGCGCCACTTCTGGGCCGTGCTGCCCGAGATGGAGATGGAAACGCGCCGCGTGTGGGGCCTTCCGGGGGTCAAGGTGCCCTTTGCCAGCATCGGCCGCGGCATCGATCACTGGGGGGTGGGTTACTGGCGCTACGAACTCTTCGTCTCGGCCTGGCTGGCCCAGCTTGCCTGGTGGCATTATGAGTTCACGGGGGATCGCGACACCCTGTCCCGCTGCGGCTGGCCGCTCATCCGCGCTGTGGCCGAGTTTTATGCGGCCTATCTCGAGCCCGATCCCGCCACCGGCCGGCTGTCCCTGCCGCTGACCAAGCTGTGCGAAGACACCATGTTCAACGTGGTGCCCGCCCAGCGCCTCGTGCGCGATGCCGGCATGGATCTGGCGGCTGTGCACGGCCACTTCCGCGATGCCGCCCTGGCCGCCGACGCCGTGGGGGCCAGCGCCGATGCCGCCCGCTACCGCGACCTGCTGGCCCGTCTGAATCCCGTCCCCGTGGCCAACGGCGAGTTCGCCCCGGCCAAGGATGTGCCGCTGGATGTGCCCGTCTCACACCCCTATCAGATCGCGCCCATCTACCCAACCGGCCTGGTCACCCAACTCGGCCCCACGGACCTCCAGACCATCGCCCAGCGCACCCTGGCCAACCTGTGGCGCTGCTCCTCACGGGTGACCATCGGCCAGCCCGATCCCGGCCGCCTGCGCTGGAACGATGACCTGTCCATGGGCTGGATCGCCGCCGCCCGCGCCTGGATGGGCGATGGGGATGGTGCCCTGGACGCCCTGCTCAACGGTTGGGTGCTCAGCACCCTCAAAACCAATGGCTTCCTCTGCGAACAGTCCCGCCCCCCGGAAGCTCGCGCCGGGATGCAGTGGATGCAGAACCAGCTCTGCGGTCTGGCCAACGGCCTCAACGAAATGCTTCTGCAGAGCCATTCCGGCGTTATTCAGGTGTTCCCCGCGCTGCCGGCCTCATGGGCGGATGCCGGCTTCGTGCACCTGCGCGCCCGGCCCGGGGTGCTGGTGTCGGCCCAGCGTGCCGCCGGCCAGACCCAATGGGTGGTCCTTTACAGCGAGCAGCCCCGGCAAGTCAAACTGCGCAATCCCTGGCCTGCGCAAACGCCCGCCAGCATCGCCATCATCGATCCCCTGGCCCCCGAGCAGGCGGCCAGGCCGCTTCTGGACGCACAGGGACACCTTGAACTGACGCTCGATGCCCACCGGCCGGTGCTGCTGGCCCTGCAGCGCAACCTGCCCGTATCCCCTTCGGTGGATGCCCCGCTAGACGATGGTCAGCAACCCTGGTCCTTCACCGGTCCTGTGCCGCTGACCCCCGCTGACCCCCGCCCGCCCGCTGAAACCTGGACCTGCTGGTGGGGCAAACCCGGACCCCTGAATGCTCCGTAGCGGCCCACCGCCCTAGGCCCTTCTGCGGTATGATGTGACCATTCCACATGCGAGGACCGCCACGTCGGTGGCACCTTCCGGTGCGCATCGGGGACGGATGACAGGAGGATTCGCATGTGGCAGGCGATGACCGGTAGCCGTCGCTCTTCGAAGGCGCGATCCGCCCCGCGCAGGTGGATCACTCTGCTGACTCTGGCCGGGGCCTGGACGCTGGGGCGGGCAGGGGCCGCGCCGGCCGACACGATCATCTACCACGATGCCTTCAGCCGCAGCGGGATCCTGGAGGGTTCGGCTCCGGATGTGACGCTGGGAGCCTACGGTGGCACCCGGGGCGCCACCTGGACGACGCCCGGCACCGGCTATACCACCGATGGCACGCACTGCACGCTGACGACGACCAACGGGGGCGCCTCGCTGCCGTTTCTACCCCAGGCCGGCCATGTCTATACCTTGTCGGTCGGCGAAGACTGCACCGCCCCCAGTCTGGACTTTATCGGCCTGGGGTACTCCACCGCTAATGGCGGGACCAATTCGCAGGGGTACCACTACGCGGTCAACCCGTCGGCCTGGATGCTGATGCGCGGCTCTACCAGCGCATATGAAAACCTTTCCTGCTACAGCGGGCCGACCAGTCCGGGCTGCCTGACCAACCAGCAGGTCATCGGCACCGCCACCGGCCTGCACACCATTGCCATCGTGCTGGACACCCATCCCGCACGCTGGACGGCCACGTGGTATATCGATGGCCAGGTGGTACGCGCGACGACCGCCTTCGATTCCCAGAACCCGAACATCACGACCATTAGTTTCGGCAGCTATGTCGAGGAAACGACCAACCCGCCGGCTCCGGGTTATGTGGACAGTTTCACCTTGACCGTGGATGCCATCCCCGAGCCTGCCGCGCTGAGCCAGATGGCCCTGGGCGGCCTGATACTGCTGCTCTGCCGGCGCCGGCGGTAACGTGCCGGCCGGCCCGCGCCACCGATCAGCCCCGGTCCTTTCCAGCGTCCGGGATCCCAACCACGCCGGGGTGGGCCGGGGGTGCCACAGATTGGTCCGGGTCACTGGTCAATCGGAAGGTGTAACTCCGCTGCCAGCGGCAGGTGGCCCCCGGAAGCAGGTCCACCGGGTAGAAAATCTCGGGACTGATGACGTGTGCCGTTCCCCAGATGGCCACACCCGAAGCTCGAAAATCGGTCCGGCAATCGAGCCGCAGACCACGGCGGACATGGTGCAGGGACCAGCCAACCGGGGTCGCGGCGTCGAAGCCCCCGATTGGACTGTAGAAATCGGCCGCGGGGCGCTCCTGCCACAGAATGCGGGAGCCCCGGGTCTGAAGGGGATGGACCTCCCGATCAAACTGCGGGATGAAGTTCAGGTCCAGGAAGTAATCCGTGCCCAGGGCTGCACCATCCAGGGCGATGAAATTGTGGTTGTATTCCTGGGTCAGGATCCGCTTGGCGCCCAGGTTCTCGAGTTGATACTGGATCGCGAGGGTTTGTCCGTGCAACATCAGCGTCTTCTGATAGTCGAAGCTGTAGCCATGGCAGTCCGCGGGCTTGATGTGGTAGCGCACGCATTGCGGGCCCAGAGCTTCGACGTGGATGGTGGCCGGCTCGATGGGATACGGCGCCATGAAGCGATAGCCCCGGCCATCCAGGCGGGTTAACAAGCCCACCCCGGGTTTGGGAAACTGGCCTCCAACCGGCACCTCGTCATAACCGATGGGCTGGAAAATGCCGAATTCGTTGCACAGGCCCGCCCCTGGCCAGGTGGCGCTCCCGGCCCGGCCAGCGGCTTCGGTTGTGCAGAACGTATGCGCCCCATCCAACGTGACCTGGGTGACAAAACCCGTCCAGTCAAAGCGGGGCCCGCGGTAGACCGTTCCCGGATCGGCGATGTCTACAGCCAGGCGTTCAGATTGCAGAATCATCAAAGGCACTCCAGCCTCGCACCGCAAACGCTTCGCGGCCTGGCCGCGCCACCGGACCAGGCGAGCCGCTCTTCCAGATCGAGGCGGGGGTGGGCGTATTGGGAACGCTCGCGATCCGGGTTGGGCAGGTCAGGAAAGTATGCCGGGATTTCACGCATGGGGCTGATGATCATGCCGTGGCCACCAGCGTGGGGCCGAAACCGGGGTACGGTTCTTGGTATCACTCTTCAAGCGGGAGTGATACCGCGCGAAACTCCCCCGCACCACTCACCCCGCCGGGGGGCGGGGGGCGGATGGGGATGCCGGCGCGGCGGCCGGGAACGAGACCGGCGGCTCGGAGTCGAGGGCCGGTTCCACGTGGGCGGTGGCCTTGGCGTGGCCGAAGCGGGCCTCCAGGCGATGCTCGATCCGGCTGCCCAAGTCGTGGGCCTGGGTGATGTTGAGGTTGCGGTCCACCTGAATATGGAACTCGATCCACATGAACGGTCCGGCGTGGCGGTGCTTGATCTTGTGATAGCTCTTGATGGCACCGTCGGCGACCTCCTCGTCGAGGATCTGGGCAATGGCCGACTGATCCGGGACATCGTTGCGGTCCATCAAGCCGTCGGCCGCCTGCTTCAAGAGCCCCCAGGCGGTGAAGAGGATGAGGCCGGCCAGCATCAGGGCCATCAAGGGATCCAGGTGGTCGATCCGGAACAGCCACACCAGCCCCAACCCGATGGTCACGCCCACAGTGGAAGCGACATCCGTGAACAGATGCTTGGCGTCGGCGATGAGCACGGGGCTGCCGTAACGCCGGCCGCGGCGGTAGATGAAGGTGGCCAGGGCAGCGTTGATGGCGTTGACGGCCAGCAGCAGCCACACGCCCAGGCCGGCTTCAATGGGCTCGGGGCTGAACAGCCGCTGAATGGCTTCGTAGGCGATGGTGCCTCCGGCCAAGAGGATCATCAGACCTTCGAAACCCAGGGTCATGAACTCGACCTTGCCGTGGCCGTAGGGGTGGTCGCTGTCGGCCGGGCGGCTGGACAGCCACACCGAATAGAGCATGACTCCGGCCGCGAGGATGTTGATGATGGATTCCAGGGCATCGGACAGCACCGCCACCGAATGGGTGAGGAAGAACACACCCAATTTCAGCAGCATCACCACGATGCCCATCACCAGGGCAACCTGAGCAACGCGGTGGATCTCACGGAAGTGCGGACTGGCGGTAGACTCAGCCATGCCCTCATTTTAACTGAACTGCTGATGGTGCATCAGTAGCGATAGTGGTGGGCTGCGGGATTGGGCCCGTTGAAGGAACTGGCCGGCTCCCCGTCGCGCCTGGTCCCCAGGCACCGTGGCCGCAGGCGAACAGACCGCCAGCGGCTACCGGGAGGGGGGAAACGCCCGGGCCGCCAGCCAGGCGAGCAAAGCCAGCAACAGCAGTAGGGCGCCGGTCAGGGCCAAGGCGTCGGGAGTGGGCATCAGCGCCAGCAGGAACAGGCACAGGGCCGCCAGCAGCAGCCCCGCTCCGGCGCAGGCGGCCAGCGCGGCTATCACGGTCAGCACAGTTTCCCGCGTAATGCGGGCCGCGACATGCTCGGCTTCGTGCGCCGCCGCCCGGAACTCGTTGCGGAGCAGGCGCACGACAACCGCCAGGATCTCTTGAAATGCGTTCACGGGATGCGTCAGGTGTGGCGCCGCCGCAGCAGAGAACCCACCATCAGGCCCGCGCCCGCTGCCACCAGCAGGCTGGTCACCGGGTGATCGTTGACGTAGCGCTGCGCCCGTTGCCGGGCGGCACCGGCGCTCATTTTGGCGCTGTGCAAAGAAGCCCTTCCGGCATCACAGAGGTCATCTTTGACGGCCTTGAGCTTGGTGCCCAGTTCGGCGATCCCCTCGGGTGGGCCCGCCACATCCATCTGACGTTCGGCAATCATGGCAACTCCTTTTTCTAAGGGTTGACCCGACATCATCCGAATTTTGCATTGTAGGCGGCACTGCACGCCGGCCCCTCCGCATCGGCCAATGCGTGCAATAACGTGTCTTTTTGAGCAAAATACCGCCGTGAAGTGGGCAAAACCCGCGCTGGGGTCACAGATTCAAGTCTGACCCCGTCAGCAGCCGGTAGGCTTCCCGATAGCGCTGGAGCGTCCCTTCCACCACTTCCGCCGGAAGCTGCGGGCCCGGGGGGGTCTTGTTCCATTGTTTCCGGGCCACCAGGGTTTCGAGGTAGTTGCGGACGAACTGCTTGTCGAAGCTGGGCTGGTCCCGGCCGGGCTGATACTGGTCGGCGGGCCAGAAACGCGAGCTGTCAGGGGTCAGGACCTCGTCGATGAGGATGGGAGTGGCGCCGCCGTCGACCGGCAGCCCGAACTCGAACTTGGTATCGGCCAGGATGATGCCGCGGGCGGCAGCGTAGTCGTGGGCCATCTGGTAAATGGCCAGGGACAGGTCGCGCAGCTTGGTCACCAGTGCCGTGCCCTCGAGTTCGCAGGCTTTCGCGAAGGAGATGTTTTCATCGTGGCCCGAGGCCGCCTTGGTGGAGGGCGTAAAGATGGGCTGGGGCAGTTTGCCGCACTGCTGCAGGCCGGCCGGCAGCTTGATGCCGCAGACCGTCTGGGACTTCTTGTATTCGGCCCAGCCCGAGCCAGCCAGGTAGCCGCGCACGATGCACTCGACGGGGACGACCCGGCACTTGCGGCCGACCATGACGCGGCGGTCGATGGCCTGCTTGTCGGCCGCGGACAGACCGGCCACCTGGGCGGCATCTGTGGCCAGCAAGTGGTGGGTGAGCTGGCCGGCCAGTTTGCGGCCGATCATGTCGAACCAGAACTTGGAGATCTGGGTCAGCACAATGCCTTTGCCGGGAATGCCGTTGGGCATCACCACATCAAACGCGCTGATGCGATCCGAGGCGATGATCAGCAGGACCGGTGTGCCATCGGTCAAAGTCGCGTCGTAGATGTCGCGCACTTTGCCTTGGCGCCGGTTGTTCAGGGGTAGATCGGTCTTAAGGAGCGGTGCTGCCATCGTTGAACTCGCTTGGTGGGGGTGGGTGTAGTTGAAAAGTCTGAGACAATAGGCGCCTAGAACTGGCGAAGGAAACGAACATCGTTCTCAAAGAGCCAGCGGATATCCTGGATGTGGTACTTGCGCATGGCCAGGCGTTCGATGCCCAGGCCGAAGGCAAAGCCCGTCCACTCCTCGGGGTCGATATGGCAGGCCTCGAGCACGGCGGGGTTGACCATGCCGCAGCCGCCGATTTCCTTCCAGACCCACTGGCCGTTCAGGAGCATCTTGATGTCAAACTCGGCCGAAGGCTCGGTGAAGGGGAAGTAGCTGGGGCGGAAGCGCACCTCGGCATCCGGGCCGAAATAAGCGCGGGCGAACTGGAAAAGGGTGGTCTTGAGATCGGCCATGGAGACGTGGTGGTCCACGTACAGCCCTTCGATCTGGTGGAACATGGAGAAATGGGTGGCATCGTGCTCATCGGGGCGGTAGACCCGCCCGGTGGCCACCACGCGCACGGGCGGCTTCTGCCGGCCCATCACGCGGATCTGGATGGTCGAGGTCTGGGAGCGCAGCATGGTGCCGGCACTTGCGGGGGGGCCGCCAAAAATCGTGGGCATGTCGACGTAGAAGTTATCGAGCGGGTCGCGGGCGGGGTGGGCCTGGGGGATGTTGAGGGCGACGAAGTTGTGCCACTCGTCCTCGACCTCGGGGCCGGTGGCGACATCGAAGCCCATGCGGCCGAACACATCCACCAAGTCATCGA
>JAJXSS010000186.1 GCA_021784455.1 Planctomycetota bacterium | reverse complement strand
TGTCAGCGTCGCTAACTCATGAAGCCGCACCCATTTGAACTCGGCCACCTGGCGAGGCTGGGGTTCGCCGGCCAGCCACCGGCACAAGCACGGCCATAGGTACACCAGGCCATGGTCGTAACGGTGCCCGATCCGGGGCAGGACCTTTTCCACCTGGACCTGGACCGCCAGTTCTTCCTGGAATTCCCGGACCGTGCAGGTTTGCGGGGTCTCGCCGGGTTCGATCTTGCCGCCGGGGAACTCCCAGAGCCCACCCAGGAGTTGATCCGGGCGGCGGCGGGCCACCAGAACCCACCAATCTCCCTGATCCTGCCGCCGGAGAATGCCCACGCCTACGTGAATGAGGTTGTCGGCAGGGTGGCCGGGCATAGGGGGACTCCTCGGCGGAACCGGGCTGGTGGAGGCGTTGGCCAGGATTCTATCAAGATTTTCCTTGACCGTCACCGATGTTAGGTATATGATCGGTAGCGAACTGAATGCGAACAGACAGGGGGTTCTCATGCTCAGCCTGCACCGCATCGATCGGGACCTGCACGCCGGCCGCTACGAAGCCTTGCTGGGCGCCGTTTTGGCCCCGGGGCCGAAGATTTCCTTGCCTCTGAAGGCGCGCCTGGCGGCCCATCCTGCGGCCGTGCTGGCGCTGGCCTTGCGGCGCCTGGTGGAATTGACGTACGGCCCCACCACGTTGAGCCGGGCTTTGCTGGAGCGTCTGCTGGCTCTGCAGGAGGCCGACGGCTCGTTCAATCATGATCCTTTGCCGACGGCCTGCGCGGTAGCGGCTCTGACGCAGGTTTTGGCCGAACATGGTGCTCAGGAGGCCGAGCGGGGGCCCCGAGCGCTGGATGGCGCCACTGTGGTACAAGCGCGGGATCGGGCCCTGGAGGCGCTGGTCGGGATGCAGGCCCCGGCGGGGGAGGTGGGTTTTGTGTACAGCGATGACCGGACGGTGGAAGACCGGGCCCGGGTGGCGGCCTTCATCCTGTGGCTGCTGGGCGATGGGCGTGGGGTTCAAGGGGCGCTGCGTCTGACGGACAGTTTCGCGTGGCTGGCGGATCATGCCGACCAACTGGATGAGCCCACCTGGGAGCTGTGGGAACTGGCCCGCCTGGACCGGCGGCCGACGTGCGGCGGGGGGGTGCCGGCCCTGGCTGCCTGAGTCGCGTCATCGCTGCTCAGGCTGGTCGGGGCAGAGGCAGCCAGGCCAGCACCCGCTGGATCATGGTGTCCCAGAAGCCCCATTCATGCACGCCGGGGGCTTGTTCATAGGTCAGGTCCAGGCCCAGTTGGCGGGCGTGATCGCGGAAGGTGAGGTTGTCCTGGTACAGGAAATCCTCGGTGCCGCAGCACTGGTAGAGGCGGGGCTTGGGGCCGGTGCTTTGGGCCACGCGTCGGGCCAGGGCCATCAGGTCGTTGTCGCTGCCGGCGAAGGCCGCGGGTTCGCCGAAGGTGTCGATCATCTCGGTGCGCCGGCGGGGTTCGACATCCTCCTGGGCCAGCAGCCGGCCGATATCCAGCGCTCCCGAGAGGCTGGCTCCGGCGGCAAAGCGCTCGGGGCAGCGCAGGGCCAGCTTGAATGCTCCGTAGCCGCCCATGGACAGGCCGGCCACAAAGTTGTCTTGCCGCTGGGGGGACAGGCTGAAGAACTGCTGGGCCAGCGCCGGGACTTCTTCGCTGATGAACTGCCAGTAGGGCAGGCCATGCACCATGTCGCTGTAGAAGCTGCGCTGTACAGCGGGCATGACCACGGCCAGACCCAGGGGGGCGACGTAGCGCTCGATGCTGGTGCGCCGCTGCCAGATGGTGTGGTCATCGGACAGGCCGTGCAGCAGGTAGAGCGCCGGGATTTGGCCGCGGGCCTGGGCGCTGCCGGTCATGCCGATCTGGCGCGTCGTTTTCTGGGGCAGGATGACATCCATCGCGCAGGACAGGCCCAGGACTTCGGAGAAAAAGTCGCAGTGAATCAGTGCCATGGTGGAGATCGCGGGGAGTGAGGATTTCGGGACGAGGCAGTATCTTACTGTTTGTCATGCCCGATGCCGCCTTCATCACGGCTGTTATCCCCGACCCGCGCCAGCCGCGGCGGGTGCTGGTGCAGGTGGGCGGGCGGGTGGTGGCCCGGCTCTCCGGGAAGCTGGCCGGGCAGTTGGGGCTGAGCGCCGGGCAGCGGTGGGAGGAGGATCTGGCCCGGCGGGTGGGGGATGCCGTGGCCTACGATCGCGTGCTTTCGGCCACGACGCGCTGGCTGGGCCGGCGGCCGCGGAGCCGCGCCCAGGTGCAGGCCCGCCTGGAGAGCCGCGGAGTCGCCCCGCCCATGGTCCAGCGCCTCATGCAGCGTCTGGAGGAACTGGGCCTGCTGGATGATGCGGCGCTGGGCCGGGAACTGATCGCCCAGATCACCGCCCGCCGCCCGGCGGGGGCGGCCTTGCTGGCGGCCAAGCTGGTGCAGCGGGGGCTATCGGAGGAACTGGCCCAGCGCCTGGCGTGCGAGGCCGGGGCCGACCCGGCCCGGACGCTGGCCCAGGCGCTGGCCCTGGCGCGCCGCCGTCAGACGCCGTGGGCTGGGTTGCCGCAGGCCAGCCAGGCGCGCCGTCTGGCGGGGTTGCTGGCCCGGCGCGGGTTTGAGGAAGACATCATCCATGACGTTTTGGCTGAGCTGGGTCTGGGCGGGGACGCGTGAGCCGTGTGAGCGGGGTTCATCAAGGCAGGCTGCATGGCCGGCCGAGAAAACTCTACAATCCCCCGATGCCCACCCGCTTTCGCGCTGCCCTATTCGATCTTGATGGCACCCTGCTGGACACCTTGGCCGACATCGCCGCGGCCGGCAATCACGCCCTGGCCCAGGTCGGCCAGCCGCCGCACCCCCTGCACGCCTATCGCCAACTGGCCGGTCAGGGGGCGGCCTGGCTGATCGAGCACGCCCTGCCGCCGGACCAGCAGCACCTGGCCCCCAGGGCTCTGGAGGTGTTCAAGGCCTGGCAACTCGCCCACGGCCTGGACCAGACCCGGCCGTACCCCGGCATTGCGGAAATGCTGGATGCCCTGGTGGCCAAGGGCCTGCAACTGGCGGTGCTGAGCAACAAGCCCGAGGCGGCCACGCAGGAGGCTGTGCGCCGGCGTCTGGAGCGCTGGCGGTTTGCCGCGGTGGTGGGGCAGCGTGAAGGGGGGCCGCTGAAGCCCGATCCGGCCGGGGCCCTGGCCTTGGCCCGGCAGTTGGGCGTGCCGCCGGCCCAGTGGCTGTACCTGGGCGATACCAAGGTAGACATGGAAACGGCCGGCCGGGCCGGCATGTTCCGGGTGGGGGTGCTGTGGGGATTCCGGGATGAAGCAGAACTGCGTGCCGCCGGCGCGGACCGGATCGTGCGGCATCCCTTGGAAGTGCTTTGTCTGTTGGAGGGCGGGGCGGTCTGAAGCGGCGCGATCAGCGATTGACCTGCACGTTGGCCTGGGTCAAGCCCGTGTCAAACTGCGAGTGATACCAGACCGATGCGGCATGACCGTCCACGAAAAGGAAATTGGCGGACGTGTTCTCAAAATGCCGCCAGCGGATGTTGCCCCAGTTGCCGGTCCAGCCCTGGCTGTCGGTGTTGGGGCCTCCGTTGAAGGGCTGCTGGGAGCCCCAGGAGTTGGTGCCCGTCAGCAAGAAATTGGTGCTGGCGTTAATGGCGGCCCCATCGAGGTTGCTGGCTTTAGCGCCGGCGCCGCCCGGCAGGATCTGGGTGCCATCCATAATGAGGATTTTCTGGGAGGGGTTGTCGATGCGGCCGAAGGTGTAGCAGGCGAAGGGCTGGCCGGTGGAGGCATCATAACTGGCCGGCCAGGGGCCGCCGCCAAAGGGCGGCTGAAAATAGCCGACCGAGGGCATCAGCCGGGGGTGGCAGGAGTAGTCCAGCACATCCCCCGGGGCGGGCACGGTGTCCACATCAGTGAAAAGCTTTTGGCGGAAAGCCAGGGTGCTTTTCACGAAATTACTGTCGGAGGCCAAGCCGCTGCCCCCGGCGAGCGTGCCCGTGATGAGCAGGCTCCAGTTGGAATAGGTGGGGTTGGCCCCATTGCCGCTGCTGTTGTAGAGCCAGAAGGGGCTGTCGGCGTAAGGCAGGTAGTCCTGGTTTTCCTGGGTATAAGAGGCGATGCCCACCCCGATCTGCTGCAAGCGCCCCAGACAGGCGATGTTGCCGGCCGCCTCGCGGGCCTGGCGCAGGGCCGGTAGCAGCATCGCCACCAGGACGGCGATAATGGAAATCACCACCAGAAGTTCCACGAGGGTAAACCCTTGCGATGGCGCATTGGTGGCTCCTTTGCGGTCCGGATAAAGCGGGAAGCCGCGGTCAAGCAGCTCTCCGCCAGGAGGAGGTTTCGCAGGGTGGGGCACCGCCCACCTCTTGCGGGCAAGTGGGTCAAGTCTTGGGACCCACCTCATCGGTGGCCGGCTCAGGCCGGCATCTTCCGCCGCGGCGTCAGAATCATCACGCCGCCCAGGGCCAAAAGAGCCAGGCTCGCCGGCTCGGGGATGGCGCTGACGGTCAGGTTAACGGCGTTGACGCCGTTATCGCTGCCCAGGCTGAACGCATAGGCGTAACCGGCCAGCCCGGTCGCGGTCCACGAGCTGAGGTCCGTGCCGTTGGTCAGCGTGCCGCTGTAGTCGATCAGGGCATACGTGCCTAGACCAAAGTTGGTGCCCTGGGTCACCTCCACGTTGACCCCTGACCCCAAGGTCAGGCTGGCGGTGGACAACAGGCCATTTCCGTTGGTGCCCCCGGCAACATCCGGGGTGGCCAAGGTGATGGCGATGGCGCTGCTATCGCCCAGCGTGGTCCCGCCGGTGGCG
This sequence comes from Planctomycetota bacterium, assembly GCA_021784455.1. GTDB lineage: Bacteria > Planctomycetota > Phycisphaerae > Phycisphaerales > Phycisphaeraceae > JAJXSS01. Next base: position 3,220 of record JAJXSS010000186.1, on the reverse strand, counting down.
TGCAGGGTGGTCCCGGCCGTGTCCCCGGCCACCAGCGTGCCGTTGTTGGTCAGGGCCCCGGTGAAGCTGCCGCTGCCGCCGAAGTGCCCGGCGGCATCAACAAGCACCGCGCCGGTGCCCGTGGCCGAACCGGTGGTGTTATCCACCAGCAGCGTCCCAGCTTGCACCTCGGTCCCATTCTGATAGTTGCTTGCACCGTTCGTAAACGTCTCCTGCCCGCCAACGATGACAACTTTCAGTTGGGGATAAGATGTGTTACCGATGTTACCGGAGTACGTCTGCGTCAGACCGGCGCCCCCGACCTCGACGCTGTAATTCTTATGGTCCTTCGATTCCAGCGGCACCGAGCCGCTGAGGGCGCCGAGGCTGATGGTGCCGTCGGATCCAACCGCCAGGTCAATCGGGCCGTAAGGATTCCCGCCGGTCCAGAGGGCGTTGGCATCTCCGGCGGTGAAACTGGTGAGGGTGACGCCCTGGTTGATGCCGACGGTACCCACGTAGCCGCTGTTGTCGCCGCCGAGGTGGTAGTTGGTAGTCCCGAAGTTGATGACGGTTCCGGTTCCGCCGCCGGTGATGTTGCCGTTAAGACTGAATGTGCCGCCCCCGCTGTTGTTGACGGTGACGCTTATTCCGGAAGCTACCTGCACTTGGTTGCTGATGGTGATGCCGCTGGCGGACGTGTCCAGCATGGTATGGATTCCCTTGGCATTCGGATCAGCGGCGGGGCCCAGGGTCAGGGTACCGGATCCCAAGGCGGCGTTGTTCCCGACGAGGAGGTCTGCGCCATTGTTGATCGTCCCGCCGGAATGGCTGTTGGCGGCAGTGAGATTCAGCTTGTTTTGGTAAAAGCTGTTGACTGCGTTGATCGTGAGCTCTGCGGCGCCGCTGGAACCGTCGGTGATCTTGCCTGAGATGGCTAACGTGTTATATGTGTTATTTATCGTCCACGTCTGGCTGCCCTCGAGGGCCACGTTGGCACCAATCGCGAGATTAGCTTTGACGGAATCGCTCAGCCCTCCGGCACCAAGGTTGATTTGCGCCGGGGTCGTCCCCGCGTTAATGTTGGTGCTGCCGGTGAGCGTGATCGCGTTGGGAGCGACCGTCCCGTTCACGGCCACGGTAGCACTGGTTCCAAAAGAGGCATCGTTGCCATCGGTCCAATAGGTTGAGGCAGCGCCGCCGGACGTGGTGCTCCAGTTCACATCGCCGGTGTCGGTGGACCAATTGCTGTTGGTGGTGCCCGAGCTGCCCCAGTACAGGGTCACTGGGGCGGCCAAGACCGGCCGGGCTCCCGCCGCCAGCCCCGCCGCCGCCAGGGCCAAGGCCAGCAGCCTTCGGCGGCCGCGGCGGCCCAAGTGACTCCTCCATTCCGCGTTCGACGTGTTCGCACTTCGCATGGTTCCGCTCCTTTCCCTAGATGAGAGTTTCCTGCAAGACCATGGCGCTCTGACGCAGATACGCCTCCTGAAATTACAGTGCTGAAGCCGCCGAGCGGCCGGCGTTGGGGGCCGGGCACGCTCCCTCCACCAGCACGGGCTCGACCAGCAGTTCCACCGTGTTGCGCAAAGCCGGGTTGGCCATCCGCCACATCAACTGCCGCACCCCCGTGGCCCCCACCAGCGGCAGGTTGATGTCGATGGTGGCCGGGCGGGGATCAAGCTGGTCCAGAAACAGCGGCACGTTGTCGCAGGAGATAATGTCGATGTCGCGCCCCGCCCCCAGCCCACAACTGGCCATCGCCTGGTAGGCGTAGGGGGCCCAGTAATCCCCGGGGATGAACAGGCCGGTCAACGACGGGTTCGTGGCCTTGATTCTTTCCGCCAGCAGCCGGTGGGCCTCTATTTCCTGCTGCAGTCCCGCCGGAGGTTCCTGGCCCGCCAGGGTCACCACTTCCATGCCCAGTTCCTCTGCCACCCGCGTGAAATCCCTTTGCCTGGGGATCACCGCCGTGTGGGTGGGGTCAATGTGGTAGAAGCCCACCCGTTGGTGCCCCCGCCCTGCCAGATACCTGGCCGCCATGGGCCCCACGGCGGCGTTGTTGTACGACACGCGGTCCAACTGACCCCGAAACTCCTCCATTCCCCGCATCAGGCACACGGCGGGGATTTCCCGCAGACGGGCTTTGGCCGAGGCCGACAGGGCCTGCGGGTTGCCAAACAGCAGCACCCCGTCCACTTCCCCCGAGTCCAAGGCGACCGGCAGTGAGCCGCCGGTCTCCAAGCTGGCCAAGACCATCTTCAACTGGTTGTCGCCCAGGGCATTTTCCACCCCGCGCAAAAGATTCGGGTAGCCGTGCAGCCCGTAATCCAGCGAATGGCCCAGAACCAGAAACAGCACGTTTCCGGTGTGTATACCTTTACGCCGAGATGACTTAGGTCCTGGGCGACGGGTCGGTGGCTGATATCCAACCCGCAGCATGGCCTGCCGCACGGCCTGAGCCACATCCGCGGCCACACGCGGGGAACGGTTGATCACCCGTGAAACCGTGGATTTCGACACCCCGGCCACTTTGGCTACTTCATGGATCGTCAACGTGGGCATGGAATCTGTTCCACTGAATTCATCATTCAAGATACCTCGCGGTGGAAAATAGTCAAGGGAATTTCCCGGAAATAATGCTTTTGTTTATGGCCTTCATAGCCCTGTGAATCACCATGGGAGCCTTTTGGCTAGGAACCACAGAGCAGTGCTCCAAAAGCCTGTGCTGGCGGTTTAATTCGATATATTGACCATAAAAATGCAAAACTCACACGAGTCCGAAATCTGATGTACAGCGTGGATCGCCTGGGGTCGAGCAAGAGTGGATGGGAAACATGCGGAAATAATATGTGGGAATTTCCTTGAATTAGTTCTTTTGTTACGTTAGGCTAAACTATTATGCACCGACTTCTATCCCGCATCCTTGGGGTGTTGGCGACCCTGGGTCCAATGTCCATCTCCAGTTGTGTGGCCCCGTCGGCGCCGCCCGCACCGACTCCTAACGTCTCGTTCCTGCCGGCTCCCTCGGTGCCCGACAGCCTGGGGGTCAACATCCACTTCACCGACCCCAAGCCTGGCGAAATGGACATGCTGGCCGCGGGCGGCTTCAAGTGGATCCGCATGGACATGCTGTGGAACCAGAGTTGGAGTTCCGTGGAGAAGGTGAAAGGCGTTTACGATTTTGCGCAATATGACCGGCTGGTGGCCGCCCTGGAAGCGCATCACATCCGCATCATTTTCA
>JAJXSS010000185.1:3998-8059 GCA_021784455.1 Planctomycetota bacterium | reverse complement strand
CGCGCCACCCACCGCTCCGGCCGCCAGGGTGTAGTGCAGGGCCCCCGTGGTGTCCACCGTCGGCTGCACAGCAAACAGCCCCGTATTCGACACGTTGCTGACCGTATACGCCGAGACCGCCTGCCCCGGCTCGTTGGCCGGGCCGGCCGAGAACGTGGCCCAGTTGCTCACGGTCTGCGCCCCCGCGTTGCGATATACCGCCGGAGGATTGCTGGCCGTGAAACTGGGGGCATCGTTAACTGCTTCCACGCCCACCGCCACCGTCACCGCCGGGCTCGATGCCGCCTGGCCATCCCAGGCCGCGATGGTAAAGGCGTTGATTGTTCCGTTGGCGTTGGCCGCCGGGGTCCATACCAGGGATTCCCCGCTGGACAGCAGCGTGCTTCCGGGGGTCACGGCCACCCCGCTCTTGGTCAGCGTGCCGCTGACCAGCGATTCGATGCGGAACGACAGGGCATCCCCGTCCACATCCGTCTCGTTGGCCGCCGATGCCAGGGCCGAATAACTGATCGTGTAGCCCTGGTCCTCCCACGCCCCCGTCAGCGTGCTCACCGCCGTCAGCGTCGGGGCATGATTCCCTGCATTGACGGCCAAACTACCTGTGCCACTGCTGACGTCGAAGTTCGTATCCCCGCTGTAGATTGCAGCAATGCTGTGCGACCCGGAACTCAGTGCACTGATCGTCCCGCTGGTAGCGCTACCATTCATCACAACCACGGCGGATCCGAAGTTCTGACCATCGATCTGGAACTGCACAACGCCACTCGGGACTCCTGATCCCGAGGTGATACTCGCCTTAAAGCTTACTGCATCACCAATCTTTGCCGGGTTTACCGAACACGTCACCAACGTCACACTGGTTGCCTTCCCGACCGTCTCCGTCACGGTTGCACTCCTGCTTGCGTCGCAAGTGCTGCTCCCACCGTAGGAGGCCGTGAAGTAATGGCCACCGCCAGACAGCGCCGAACTGCTGTAGGTCGCCTTCCCTCCGGTGAGCGTGGCAGTGCCCACCTCCGTGCTGCCATCGTAAAACACCACCGAACCCGTAGGTGTGATCGTGCCGCTGGCAACGTTAGCCGTCAGCGTTACAGCCTGACCATATGTTACCAGATTGGAGGACGTTGCCAGCGACGTCGTGGTCGTCGCTTGGACGATTGTTTGCGTCAGAGCAGGACTCGTGCTGCTACCGAATCCACTGGCTCCACTATAGGTGGCCGCTATGTTGTGGTCGCCTACACCCAATCCCGACACGACGGTGCTCGCGGTGCCGTTTACAAGGGTTACAGGACCTCCGAATGCAGCCCCGTCAATCAGGAACTGCACCGTCCCGGTCGGCGTACCGGCTTGCGACGCGACGTGAGCCTCCAATGTCACCGCCTGACCATAGCATGCCTGACTGTCCGACGACGTGATACCAGTTGCGGTGGCGTTCGTGACCGCCAGTACATCCACCTCCCCGCTGCTGATCGATCCACTGGGATCGGTATAGCCCCCCGCAATAAAGGCCTCTGTGCCCGTCGACGCAGCGGCCAATCCAAAGCGGCCTTGCGACAACGTGGCCGTAGACCATAGGCCAGTGCTCGTATCGTAAATGTCCACAACGTTGCTGACGGAAGAGCCGATCGACCCGCCCGCAAACACGGCCTTTGTACCAATCGCCGTCGCCGTCAAGAGCGTACGAGCCTGCGAAAGGCCGGATGTCGACCATTGATCGGTCACCGAATCGTAAATGTCAACAACATTACTCCAGCTGCTGCCCCATCCAGGGCTGAAGAAGGCCTTACCACCTACAGAGGTGGCGACCAAATCGTATCGCGATTGAGACAGCGTGGCTGTGGACCATTTCCCAGTACTCACATCATAGATGTCCACGGCATTGGTCCAGATGTCAGCCCCCATCCCACCTGCAAAAATTGCCTTCGTCCCCACGGATGTTGCGGCCAGGCCGTAGCGTGCCACCGACAGGGTCGCCGTGGACCATTGCCCCGTAGCGGTGTCATAGATGTCCACGACATTACTCGGGGGATTGCTTGGAATCTGTCCAGGCGCATAGCAGGTCCCGCCGGCAAAGATTGCTTTTGTACCAACGCTCGTTGCGGCGAGGCCGTCACGTGCCTGGGATAACGTGGCCGTGGACCACACACCGGTGGTCGCATTATAAATGTCCACCACGTTACTCCATCCGTTCGTAACGTTTGTCCATCCGCCGGCGAAGAACGCAAGATTACCCACAACAGTCGCCGCTAAGTTGGTGCGAGCCTGAGACAGGTGCGCAACGGACCACTTTCCAGTAAGCACATCATAAATGTCTACAACATCACTCACGCCCGTCGGCGCATAGCCACCGGCAAACATAATCTTTGTCCCCACGCAGACGGAAACCAAGTTGCTGCGGGCCTGCGACAACGTGCCTCCCGAGCTGAGCGTCGGTGGTATTGGGGCGGTGTTAACAGCAAAACCAGTAGAAGTGACACCAGCCAGAGCGCCATCACTGGCGGCGAGAGTATAGGTACCCGGTACAATAAAGGAAATGCTGCCGAATACCGCAATACCGCTTTGAGCCTGAACCGTGAGTTGCCCATTAATCGGGCCAGGCCCGCTTGCTACGCTCAAGACAACATTGGAGTTGTCCGTAGTAACGACATTGCCGCTGGCGTCTTCGATTTGCACAATCATCGCAGGCACCACCGCGGAACCGGTTGCGACGTCGCTTGGGCCCTGGGTAAAGACCAGCTTGGCGGCTTTGGCCGGTTGTGCTGCAACCGTCCCTGTCAGAGGAATCTCGAATGTCGCGTTGTTCGGATCGTTTGTGGTGAATTGAAGCGAGCCGGACTTCGTGCCCACCACATCAGCTGACAGTTGAACGGTCAATAGCCCGGAATGCCCCGGCGCCAGGGACGAACTGGGCGCGCTAATTACTTGGTATCCGGTCGGGGCCGTGACAGACGACACCGTAAGCGAGGATCCTCCATTGTTGTACAGCGTGAAGGACCTCGTCGGCCCGGTCTCGCCCTGCTGAACCTGTCCGAAATCGATCGCGGTGCTCTGGTTGTTGGCGATCACCGTGGAGCCCTGCTGTACGGTAATACTGGCGGGCTGGGTGATCTGGTTGTTGACGGTGAAAAATGTCGTGGCTTGCGGGGTTCCGGCTCCGCCGGGAACGCTGGGGCTGATCTTGATAGCGACTGATGCGGTGGTGCTCGGCAAGTCTGCTGCGCTTGCCCAGACAAAAGTATGGGTAATGCCCGTTGGACTGGACGCCAGGCCGGTTGTGACGGTGCCCAAGGCTGGAGTCGCCGTATGGAAGGTATTGCCGCCGTCTGTGGTGTATTGCACAATGACATCCACCGGAGTCGACTGAGCATCCGCCACAGTGTAACTGATTGGCACATTTCCCGTTTGCGGACTGCTGATGGGAGGTAGGGGTACCAAAACCTGGGGTGGCTGTTGGGCAGCTTCCGGCACGGACACTGTAACCACGCGCACCTGAGACCCATCGGAGTTCGTCGCGGTCGCAACAATCTGCCTGACCGCGCCGCTAGCGTCGTTGATGAGATCGACGGTGGTTGCGGTGACGCCAAAATCCGTGTCTGCGGTATTGAGCAAGCCATCAGTATTGCTAAACGTCGCAACGGAATAGAGCGCGTCAGCAGCGTGCGTTAGATTGTGAAGGGCGGTCTTTGTGTTTGCATCCCCCCCCCACTGATCAATTGCAGTGTCGGCGAGCGACACAGCGCCGGTGTGGATAAGCGAATTCGCAACAAAATCCACGGATGCCGGACAGGTCGTTGCCTGTGTGATTCCCGAAGGAATGAAGCACGTCAGCAAACCGGCGACCGCCACGTCATTGACGGGATCTGAGAACCAGGTGCGGCCGAAGTTATCGAGCCAACTGCCCAGGAATCCACCAACTTGTTTGGCCGCACTAACGAGATCCTGAGTTGTCGGTAGTACGCTGCCGGCCCCTATTGCCGTAGGGGTGGTCGACTTGGTGAAGGAGTCGGTCAGCGGGCCCGTGAGCGGACCAACAGTCAATGCCAGATTGGCCGCGGTGTAGGTAA
>JAJXSS010000185.1:0-3988 GCA_021784455.1 Planctomycetota bacterium | reverse complement strand
TAACGCTGAATACCACCGTCTTGGTGACGCCGCCCGCAGAAAGCGTCAGGGGATACACCCCCGGTTGAACGCCCGCGGGATAGGAGACCTGGAAGGCTCCCTGGGCATCGGTTGTTGCGATCGAGAGCAGGCACATCCGTTTCACTGGATCCGCGGCCCCAATGGTTATGCCGCCCAGCCCGTTACCGCCTGCATCTGTCACGGTTCCGCTGATGCTAAAGGCCTTTCCGGTGTCAAAGGCCAACTGCGTGCTCGTAATCGCAATCGCGGCCGGCGCGGTCGTTCCCGCGGTCCTGAAACTGTAAATGCTCGACCACTCGCCAACCGGGCCTGCTGTCGTGCCTTTCGCATGAACTTCCCAGTAATACGTCGTGTTCTGGCTCAACGGACTACTTGGTACATAAGTTGTGGTATTCTGAGAAATCAGACGATAGTTGAAACCATTTGCGGGCATCCCGCCGGCGTCGTTGGGATCCGTGGGCAGATCCGCAGGATTTGTTGAAACGATGATCCGATAGCCGTTGTTTCCAGATACTTGCGACCAACTGAAGGATGGTTTCGTGGAGGTGCCGGTTGCCCCACTAGATGGAGTGTTCAACGTCGGCGCGGGAAGTGGTGTCGCCGCCGTGTTCTTTCGCAGCCAGCCTTGGCAATAGAATGCACCACCTGGAGCCGACGCTCCTCCAAGGCGCGAAGTATATCCCGCGTTGGCTTGGGCTTGAGTTACGTCGACTGTGTACGTTCCTCCGCTAACGCTGTAGGTGAATGTCCAATCGACGTCTGTTCCGTAGCCGTTGGGACTTGAAGCACCATTTTTTACATTTTGCTGGATGACGTGGACGAGCGAATTGGCTTGATCAACCTGCCGGATGATCGCGACATGTCCGAGCCCCGTGCCCGTTTGGTTGAAGCAGAGAATATCCCCGACCTGTGGCGCTGTTGTACCGCCATTCGCATAGGCTGTTAGGCCCATATTCGCAGCACTGCCAAAGAACTGATAAGCATTTATCCCACCAGTGTTTAGTGCAAGGTGCTGAAGGTCGGTGTTATAATATTCTGCATAATACCTATTGACGTACTCGACGCACTGCCACATAAGACCGGTGTTGACGCCTGAGAGTGGGTCGTGATTGTAGGTCTTGTCGCCTGTGTTGGGGTCTTCCCCGTGCGGGCCAACGCCTGCGTTCGAGTAGCTCCAGACATTATTGAATTGACCTAGCGCCGTACCCCATGGCTGCGTGGCCAAGGATAGGTCTGGAATCACCTCCACCTCTTCGAGCGAAAGAAGTTCAGTGTTCGCGGTCGTGTGACCTGTGTGGTACTCCCAGATAAAGTCTGCTCCCCTTATTGTGCCGACAGGGTTATCACTGGCGAATACAGCAGCACCCGTCACAGCGGAAAGGTTGTCAACAAAGATCTTGCCATTCGGGCCCGCAGCCACAGAACAGGAATATAAATCAATGCGGGCGTCGATTGAAAGCACGGACCGTAATTGTTCCAATCCCGCCGTTTGGCTCGACATCGATGCCAAGTTGAGATCATCGTTTGTCCCGAGATCAACTTCCCCCGGACTGCCATGCGTCACGATGCCCAGGTGGCCAATTCGCGCGCCGCCATGCGCCGCGGATACTGAGGACAAGAGATTAACCATCCCTGAGGTGGTCATGCTATCGGCGTTGTAGACGATCGCGATGGTGCCCGGCGTGGCATCAGCTTTGATCTGGTTTGCCTGGGCAACCGCATCGCTGATGAGCGCCACATTAAGCGGTGCGCCCGAAAGCAAGACACGCGCCTCAAGTTGTTCCAGCCCTGACCAGCGGCGATGAGTAGCGGAGCTCATCTGCTTGCCACCAGCGCCCGCTTTGAGATGTCTTCGTGAATTTCGCCGACGCGCGAGCCAATGCGAAACGCTCCTGGATCCACTCAGCATGACATGCTCCCCTTGCGGCTAAGATTCACAGCCAAGCCCTGTCAAATGATTCCGGTCTGTCTTCCCGACACCCTGCTTCCCCGCAATGGGTTATCTGGCCGTCTTCAATACCTCCGCCGTCTGCCTGACCGCGTCATTCATGGCGGCACGCGTGGCTTGGCCCAAAGCACTAGCCGCGAACTGGGCATCGCCCCCGCCGGCCCCGAAGACGCTCAGGCCGCTGGTGGCGGACTTGGTGGTGAATTTCCCGGAGCAGTTGAAGGAACGCAGAATGCGATCCGTGCGACCGTCGGTGATAGTCAGATCCAGTCCCACCATTCCGTCGCGGGTCTGGGTCTGGCTCTTGTAGGTGGGGTTGGCCTGGCTGAGGACCATGCCGGCCTCTCCCGCGCCGAGGGAACTGGCCACTGCTCCAAACACCCCACCGGATACCCCGCGGTTACTGCCGGAAAGATCACTGGTTTCGTTAAACTCGGTGACCGTTCCGCGGATGATGAATGGGCCCACCTCGCCCGGGCGGAGCTTGACTGAGTAGGTCCCATCCTGGTTGCGGGTGACCCCGGACCAGTCTACCACCGAGACGTTGGTCCAGTGGGTCAGGGCGGTCATGTATTGGGCGGCAATGCCTTGGCCGATACCGTCCCCCGGACCGGCGTGACTGGCGATGGGAGTGCCTTCAAGGTGTCCATTCGTCATTCCCGAAGAGACGCCCGTGCTGTTGATGCGATAGTGGTTCCCCGTGGCCTGGAAATTGTAGAAGGAACTGATGGCGCTGGGAGCGGTGGGAGCGCCGGCCCCGGAGGTGATTCCGCTGCTCTGGGCGCCATTGGCGAAGGGCTCGATGGCGACCACGTACGTCGGCAGGGACGGGTCGTAGGGAACATCAATGACAGTGACCTGGGCCGCCACCGGCGCGGTGCTCTGGGCTTGTACCGAGCCTGGATCCACTGTGGCACATGCTGGCAGCGACAAGACGCATGCGGTGGCCAAGGCCAAGAACACGACCAACACAATCATCCGGCGAACCTGCATAAAAAGCTCCTTATGGAATGGGTGCATAGACCACCACAAACGCCAATACGCGAAGAACCGCATCACTCAGGCTGGGCACACGCGAAGACAGGAAGCCCCGTTTCCGCAGAAAGTCCACCCGTCATCTGACCAAGTTTGTTTGGTCCGCAGTCAATGCTCGTACCGATTCTAATTTTACCAAACTGGATCTAGTGAGCAATAAGAATTTTGTACTTTCCATGGAATTGCGTATTGGAATCAGTCGCAACATGTGTCATGCAACTTCTCGCTCATTGCAAAACCTGGGTAGCTGATTGACTCAAGTCGCACCTACGGGTTGTGGTTTGGGGACGTAGACAATCCTGTTCGGCACGGCCGTTTTTGCGCGGTGGGGATGCGGACGGATAGGGAATAGAACTGTGGAGGTGGGGAGGTTGGGGGGCCCACCCAGCGCAGCCAGGGCGCGGCTGGGGTTATTTCGGCGCAGCATGGCCCGTCACGGCGCGGGCGTCTGGAACGTCCGGCGTGTCAGCCTCTCAGCGGCTGCAGCGTGGCGAAGTGCGCTTCCAGTTCGTCTAGTTCGGCCCAGCCGGTGAAGTAGAAACGCAGCATCTCCATGGTCCGCAGCGTGGGCTTCTTGCCCGTCCACAGGGCGATGTCCGCGGGCGTGCTCGGTCAGGATGGCGGTGTGGCGCAGAAACTTGTTGAGCGAGCCGGCCAGGCCGTCCAGCCCGCCCGACTGTTCCAACAGGTCGCGCCGGCCCAGGGTCCCGATGACGGTCTGGCGCACCTGACCATCGACGCGCTGGCCGCTGACCAGTTGCAGGTACTCGTGGGCACCGTTGCGTTTGACGCGGATGAACATGCCGTGATCTCCGGGCCTGCCCGCCCACCGCGGGCTGGTCAGCCACAACAGATAATAGGGGTATCTAGTTAGCTCAACCACCCCTATTCCTTGGGGTGGATTAGCCTTTTGTATTGCGTGGGCTCGACTTGCATGGCTTGCTGGGCCAGGCGGTAGAAAAGCTTGCCCCGGGACGCCGACTT
>JAJXSS010000184.1 GCA_021784455.1 Planctomycetota bacterium | reverse complement strand
AAAAGGGCGGGAAGCCCTACCTGAAATGCCTTGCCACGGACAAGGATCGTCCGGCCAAGCCTGAGGAGATCGTTCGCCAGCTCTACATCAAGAACAGGCCAAAGGGGACATCACAGATTACCGGTGCCGCGCTTGGAGACGGATGATCTCTGGTGCGTTCCTGAAAGGCCATCTGATTCGGCGGGGGCGTTCCCGGGCGGCCGGAAAACGCGGCAAGCGCCGCGAGCGCGGAAGCCCGCCCTCGGCCACTGGGCCACTGGCCACTTCCCCCCGTTCCGGGGGGGCGGGGGCTGGACAGTCCAACAGCCCAACAGCCTCAGCCCTCTTCCCTCGATGGCTCGATGGCAGGCCCGCGGCCAGGAGAGAAGACAGCTCGGCGGGAGCCTCGCCCTCCCGGGGCCACTATTCCGGGGGGGCCCCGGAATCTCCCTCCCCCGGAATCCTCCCCCGGAATCTCCGGCCCTGCCCTCTCAGCGGCTGGCCGACACCGACAGTTCCACCGGCCGCGCTGGCGCTGGGGCCGGGGGCGGGGCCTGCCCCACCTGCCGCAGGGGCACACGCAGGGCGGGCGGGGCCAGGAGCCGGCGCGGTTGGGCGATCATCAGCCGCAGGGCCCAGCCCGAGGTGCGACGGATGGTCTGGATCAGCCCCAGCATCCCGACCACCTGCATGCCCGCGGGCTTGAGGCCCACTTTGCTGCGGCGCTGGAGGAGGGCCCGGGCCAGCCCCAGCGGGTTGTAGAAATAGGCATACGCGGCCATCAGGTTGAGCTGCTTGCGCCACGGGGATTTGTGCAGCGATGCGACGATGTAATTGCCATCGTACATGTAAGGCTGCACGCGCCGGCCCGCCACCCGGTCGAAGACCTGCCCGCCGGCGAACGTGCTCTCGTAAAGCTTGGTGCCCGCCGATGGGGTGATCATCAGCACCTGCAGCGAGGCCGCGCCCGCCTGGCGCAGCAGGCGCACCTGGTTGAGCAGGCCGTAATTGCTTCCGCGGGAATACAGGGGCTGGGCATCGTGGTGCATCATCATGGGCATGGGGCAGATGCCCGCCTGGTGCAGCAGGCGGAAGGCCTCGAGGGTCTTGTTGACGGTCTGGCCCTTGTTGACCAGGGCCGCCGTCATATCCTCCACCCCCAGCCACAGGGCCCGGCAGCCGGCTTGGCGGATCAGCGGCAGGTGCTCTTTCATCTGCAGGGTGTCGTGCACCGTTACCTCGGTGTACCAGCGGGCCTTGCGGCGCAGGGGCACCCCATCGAACTCGGCCCGGGCCAGGGTGTCCACGATGGCCAGGGTGCGCTGGTGGTCGTTGAAGAAGTTGTCATCGGCTCCGAAGAAATGCCGCAGGCCGTAGGCCTGGTAGAGCCGCCCCATGTCCTGGGCGATGCGTTCGGGGCTCTTGAGGCGATGCTGGCGCTGGTTGTAGGCGGGGATGGGGCAATAGGGGCAGGCGAACTTGCAGCCGAAGGTCAGCACCAGCGAGCTGATGGGGCTGAGTTTGCGGATTTGCCCGGCCGGGACCGGCTGGGGGCTCAGCGTGGCCCGGCGGCTGGGCGGCTCCAGCAGGCGGTAGCCCAGCACCGGGTCGGGCAGCTCATCCAGGTCGCCCACCAGGCGCTGGGGGCCGGTGCTGACCAGTTCCTCGGCCACCCCATCGCGCGACCCCCGGCTGTACATCAGGCCGGGAATGCCCTCCAGGGCGCCTTCATCGCGGGCCCGCAGGAAGGCCGACCGCATGGGCTCGCCCGGGGCGCGGAAGTCCAGCAGCACTTCCAGAAGGTTCAGGAGCACGAATTCCTCCCCCGTCACCGCCACATCGGCGCTGGTGGGGTCGGCCGGGTCCGTGCTGAAAAGCTCCCCGGGCTGGTACACCGCGTGCGGGCCCCCGGCGATGATCAGCGGCCGGTAGGCCGGATCGATGCGCCGGGCATCGCGGATGAGTTCCATGCAGCGCTGTGAGTGCAGGCCCATGCTCGAGACCAGGAACAGGTCGGGAACGCGGCCCTCCAGTTGCATGAGCGCGGGGCGAAAGTGCCGGTTCCACTGCTGCAGCACGATGCGGGTTTTGCTGAATCCCGAATCCACCAAGGCCGAGCCGATGGCCCGCACGCCCGCGGGGGCCATGCGCGTGTCGGCAAAGATGAAGGGCAGCATGCGCGTGCGGTGGTCGAAGGCGCAGGCGATGATGCTGGTCAGGTCGTGACGGGCGGCTACTTGGCGCAAGCGCGCACGGATGGAGGTCAGAGCCCCCCGTGGAAGCAGTTCATCGCCACGCCCGCGTCGGGGAAGTTCCATGGAATCCAATCGGGGACAGGCGTTATCCCGGACGGGGGGCCCGCGGCCCTCCTGATGGGTGATTGTAGCCCCAATCGAGCGGGCCAGCACCAGCGTCCCCTCTGGTCCTGGCTCTGTAGCCCGCCCAGTTTCCGCCCCCGCCCCCGCCCCCGGAAACCGCCCCCGGAACGCCCACGGCCCCGGGTCACCCGGTCACCTTTCCGGGGGCCATTCCGGGGGAATCAAAAATCGAAAATCAAAAATCGAAAATTCTTACCGCCTACCGCTTGTCCCGCTCCACTTCCGCGTACGCATTGTGATTGTGGATGGACTCGTAGTTCTCACTGGTCACGTGGTACCAGATGATCCGTGCATCGGCGTCCAGTTTCACGGCCAGGTCGCGGACGATGTCTTCGACGAACTTGGGGTTGTCGTAGGCCTTCTCGGTGACGTACTTCTCATCCGGCCGCTTCAGCACCGGGTAGACCTGCATGGAAGCGGACTGCTCGATCAGTTCGACGAGATCTTCAATCCACAGATACTTTCCAGGGGCGCAGCGGATGCGGGCTTCGATCTCGCAGCGCTGGTTGTGGGCCCCGTAGGCGGAGATCTCCTTGGAGCACGGGCACAGGCTGGTGGCCGGCACACGCACCCCCATGATGAAATCCTCGCTGGCGTTGGAGGACACCTCGAAGCGCACCTGCACATCAATCATTCCGGGGGCCCCCGACACCGGGGCTTTCTTCTGGAGGAAGTAGGGGAAGGCCACCTCCATGTGGGCATCCTGGGCCTGCAGGCGCTTCCTCATGTCCTTGCAGATCTCCTTCATCTGGTCCACGCGGATGGTCTGGTGGAAGTGGTTGAGGGCCTCCAGAAAGCGGCTCATGTGCGTGCCCTTCTGGTAGTGGGGCAGGCTCACGTACATGTTGACCTTGGCCACCGTGTGCTGGCTGCCGCCGGTGCGCGGGCAGTGCAGCACGATCGGGTAGGTGATGTGCTTCACCCCCACCCGGTCGATGGGCACATTGCGCAGATCGCGGGCCGATTGCACATCGGGCATGGGCGCCGCCAAGCCTGAGGAAGCCTCTTTACTCATGATGATCCGATCTTAGGTCTGCGCCCCCGGAATGGCAACGCCCCCGGAATGCCCCCGGAATGCCCCCGGAATGCCCCCGGAATGCCCCCGGAATGCCCCGGAATGCCCCGGAACGCCCCGGAACGCCCCGGAACGCCCCGGAACGCCCCCGGCCCCCGGCCCCCGGCCCCCGGCCCCCGGAAGGGTCCCGGAGGGCTCTCGGATCTCTGAGGTCTGATTTCTGATCTGCACAGAGACAGGCATGCGCTCGGGGCCGCGGCCCGGGCCGGTGGCCCGCGGTCCCGGGGGGATCGGCAGATCATCGATCATCGATCCGAGATCAGCGATTCCGCCCGGGGCCTTCAGGGGATAAGATGATGGATGAGCCGCCGGCCTGTGGCCGCGAGCGGCAGGCCTCGTACATGGGGAATGCGCCATGGTGGAAACGCTTATCGATGCGGCTCAGCAGGATCAGCCCGGGGGCACGCACGCCTCCATGCGGGTTGTGATCAACGAGCTCTGGCAATGGCACTCGGGTGAGTTCTGCCCGGTGGAAACGTGGCAGCCCGCCATCAACGTGTATCAGCTCGAAGACCGGCTGGAGATCTGCATGGATCTGGCGGGCATCGACCCCCGGAATATTGAGCTGCATGTGGAACGCGAGCGGCTCATGATCCGCGGGGTGCGGGCCGCCCCCGACCCCCGGCGCAGCCCCCAGCCCATGCGCATCATCAGCATGGAGATCAACCACGGCCCGTTCTGCCGGATCATCGACCTGCCCGCGCCCGTGGACGGGGGGCGGGTCAGCACGAACTATCACAATGGCCTGCTGATGATCCGTATTCCGCTGGCCGCTCACTGACCGGGCCCCGCCCCGGCACCGCCCCGCACTGGGCTCGCGGCTCCGGGGTTTGTTCCGCGGCTGGTTCCGGGGATGCTCCCGGGGGGGCTTTCCGGGAGGCTTTTCGTCGTCGTAGCAACCGTAGTTTGAGGTCCCAAGTGCCCAATCCCAAAGAACCACCCGATTCCAAGCCTGCCTCCCGGCCGGCCAATACCAAGGCAAAACCCGAGAAACCTTCGGGCCACAATACCCCCGCGGAATCCCCGCCCCCGGAAAAACCGCAGCCTCCGGCACCCCGGCCCCCGGAACCCCGGGCCCCGCAGCATCCGCGGCCTCCGGAGAAGCCGGGGGCGCCGGGGGACAAGCCGCCGGAGCCGGAGAATCCGGAGCCAGCCGATCCGCCCAGAATTGTGCCGCCGCCGCCGGCCGCGGGCGATGTGGATGAGCAAGGCCGGGTGCGCATTCCCGGCCGGCTGCCGGTGCTGCCCGTGCGCGGCACGGTGGTCTTTCCCGGCACGGTGGTGCCCCTGACCATCGGCCGACCCTCGAGCCTGAAACTGCTGGATGAATCCCTGCCCCAGTCCAAGATTATCGCCCTGGTCACGCAGCGCGATGAGGATGCCGAAGACCCCGAGCCCCGGCAGCTTTTCGAGATCGGCTGCGCGGCCATGGTCCTGAAACTCATTCGTCTGCCCGATGGCAACGTGTCGATCATCGTGCACGGCCTGGCCCGCATTGCCATCCACCAGATTCTGCAGCGCACCCCGTATTACCGGGCGGCCGTCGAGCGCATCCCGGAAAAGCCCGGCGATGGGGGCAAGATGTTCAGCGCCGCGGTGAACCAGCTTCGCCAGCAGGCCCGCCAGCTCATCGAGCTGACCCCCAACGCCCCCGAGCAGGCCATGACCGTGCTGGAGAACATCCAGGACCCCAGCAACCTGGCCGACTTCCTGGCGGCCAACCTCAACCTGGATGTGCAGCAGAAGCAGGACCTGCTGGAAGAGCCGGATGTGGCCAAGCGCATCCGGCGCGTGCTGCACCACGTTTCCCACCAGCTCGAGATCGTCAAGCTCCAGCAGAAGATCCAGGAGGATGTGCAGACCTCCATCACCGACACACAGAAGCGTCTGTTCCTGCGCGAGCAGATGAAGGCCATCCAGAAGGAGCTGGGCGAGGATCAGGATTCCACCAGCCAGACTGTCACCGAGCTCAAGAAAAAGCTGGAGGAGGCGAAACTGCCCGAGAAGGTGATGAAGGAGGCCCAGCGCGAGCTCAATCGCCTGGAATCCATCCACCCCGCCAGCCCCGAATTCTCGGTGATCCTGACCTACCTCGAACTGGTGGCCGAGTTGCCCTGGTCCAAGGCCAGCGAAGACAATCTGGACCTGGACCGGGCCCAGAAGACGCTGGACCGCGACCACTTCGACCTGGTCAAGGTCAAGCGCCGGCTGGTGGAATACCTGGCCGTCCGCAAGCTCAATCCCACCGGTCACGGGCCGATCCTGTGCTTCCTGGGTCCTCCGGGGGTGGGCAAGACCAGCCTGGGCCAGTCCATCGCCGATGCCCTGGGCCGCAAGTTCAGCCGCATCAGCCTGGGTGGCGTGCGCGATGAGGCCGAGATCCGGGGGCACCGCCGCACCTACATCGGGGCCATGCCCGGACGGATCATCCAGGAAATCCGCCGGGCCGGCACCAACAACCCCGTGATGATGCTGGATGAGATCGACAAGCTGGGCGCCGACTTCCGGGGGGACCCGGCCAGCGCCATGCTCGAGGTGCTGGACCCGCGCCAGAACCACGCCTTCATGGACCATTACCTGGATGTGCCATTCGACCTGTCGCAGGTCATCTTCATCGCCACGGCGAATTACATGGGCACGGTGCCGGGGGCCCTGGTCGATCGGATGGAGATCATTGAGATTCCCGGGTACACCGACAACGACAAGCTGCAGATCGCCAGACGCTACCTGATCCCGCGGCAGATCAAGGAGAACGGCCTCAAAAATGGCCAGTGCAAGTGGACGCTGCCGGGCGTCCGCAAGGTGATCGATGATTACACCCGTGAGGCCGGGGTGCGCGAGCTGGAGCGGCAGGTGGGCGGGGTTTGCCGGGGCATTGCCGCCGAAGTGGCCGCCGGCAAGGCCCGCACCCGCACGGTGACGGCCGACCTGGTCCGCAAGACGCTGGGCGCCGAGCGCTATTTTCGGGAGGTGGACCCCCGCACCCGGATTCCGGGGGTGGTGGTGGGCCTGGCCTATACCCCGGTGGGCGGGGACATCCTGTTCATCGAGGCTACCAGCTACAGCGGAAGGGGCAACGTGACCCTGACCGGACAGATGGGCGATGTCATGAAGGAGTCGGCCACTGCCGCCATGAGCCTGTTCAAGAGCCGGGCGGCGGGGCTCAACTTTGACATCCGCAAGCTTTCCGAGCGGGATCTGCACATCCATGTGCCCGCCGGGGCCGTGCCCAAAGATGGGCCCTCCGCCGGGGTGGCCATGTTCACTGCCATCACCTCGCTCATGCTGGGCAGGGCCGTCAAGCCGGGCGTGGCCATGACGGGAGAGATCACCCTGCGCGGGCTGGTGCTGCCCATCGGCGGGGTCAAGGAAAAGACGCTGGCGGCCGCCCGCGCCGGGGTCAAAACCGTGATCCTGCCGGCCAAGAACCGCCGGGACATGGAAGAAGTGGACGCCGAGGTGAAGAAGAAACTGAAGTTTGTGTTTGTGGATAACGTGGATCAACTGCTGCGCCACGCCCTGGGCCTGTAGGGCACACGCTGTCATACCGCCGGGCAGGTTCAGCCCTGGCCGAGCATCTTTGCAGCCAGGGCGTGCGGCGCGTCCGGCGGGGGCCGGCGCGGCGGGGAAACGATGAGCGTTTGGCCTGCGCCGAACCTGCGTTTTGGCCGGGACGCCTTTATGCAGGGCCGGGGGCCGGGCTTGCCCGGACGTCTGTGTGTAGGCGATCATCCGGTCCGGGCGATGATCTCCCAGGCCATAGGTTGCGTACAGTTCAAGACAACCGGCGCGTCGGGGCGTGCCTTGGCCAAGGAGACTGACATGCGAATCCTGATGGGCGGTGCGTTACTGGGGCTGGTGGCGACTCTGGCGGCCTGCGGACCGGCCACCTTCGTGGTGGGTATCGAGCCGGGGCAGCAGCAGTACGAGGCCAAGACGGTCGAGTCGGCCCATGAATGGTTCGCCCCGCGGGTGGCCATGATCAGCATTTCGGGCATGATCTACGACTTCAACCGCCCGGGGCTCCTGCATGAGGGGCCCAACCCCGTGAGTGACTTGGCGGAGAAGCTGGAAAAGGCCGCCCACGACAGCCGCGTCAAGGCCGTGATTCTGCGGATCAACAGCCCGGGGGGCACGGTGACGGCCTCGGATGCCATGTACCGCGAAGTCATGCGTTTCAAGAAAAAGACGCATAAGCCCGTAGTCGTTCTGATGATGGATGTGGCCGCCAGCGGCGGCTACTACGTGGCCTGCGCCGGGGACCGGATCGTGGCCTATCCCACCACCATTACTGGCTCCATCGGCGTCATCCTTCAAACCATCAGCGTCAAGCACGCCCTGGATTCCATCGGCATCCGCGCCGAGACGTTCGCCTCGGGCCCCAACAAGGACACCGGTTCTCCGCTGAGCAACCTGACCGATGAGCAGCGTAAGCTGCTGCAAGGCCTGGTGAACGATTTCTATCACAAGTTCGTCGCCATCGTGAAGGCCCGCCGCCCCCATATCCCCGCCGCCCAGTTCGCCCAGGTGACCGATGGCCGGGTTTACCCCGGCGATCAGGCTCTGAAGGTGGGCTTGGTGGACGAAGTGGGCGACCTGCATGATGCGTTTGCCCTCGCCAAGAAACTGGC
>JAJXSS010000183.1 GCA_021784455.1 Planctomycetota bacterium | reverse complement strand
GTCCCCCCGTGTTCGGCTGGACGTTTCAGGTACGGGCGGGCCAGCCATCAGGGCCACGCGGTCCGGAGCGGTGTTCTTCCAGTACCTGCCGGTACACCTCTTCGAGCTGGTGGGTCATGATGCTGGAATCATAGTGCGTGCGGGCGAAGGCCCGGCCTTGCTCGCCCAGTTTCCGCCTCAGGTCTGCATCGCCCAGGAGCCCCAGAATCGCCTGGGCCAATCCCGGCCGGTAGCCCAGCGGTACCAGCCGGCCGGTCTGGCCATCGAGGCACACATCCTTGATGCCGCCGGCATCGTAGCCCACCACGGGCACGCCCCCTAACAGGGCCTGCACCATCGTGCGCGGCTGGCCTTCCTGGTAAGAGGGCAGGGCGTGCACATCCATGGCCGCCACCACCCCCGGAATCCTTTCCGGCGGCAGCAGGCCCGTGAAGATCACCTGCTTCTGCCAGCCCTCGCGGGCCACCCGGGCCCGCAAATTATCCCCATCCCATCCCTCGCCTACCATGAGCAGCCGTACCGCGGGAAAACGCGCCCGCAGATCGGCCAAAATATCCAGTAAGTCCTCTTGTCCCTTGAGCTTATCCAGACGGGCGATGATTCCCACCACCGGCGCCTCGTCCGGGATACCCAACTCGCGCCGTACCCGCTGGCGCGTTTCCGGCGGCACGTCAAACTCCGCGACATCCATGCCGCTGGGGATGGTTACGAACTGCCCCGGCCGGCCGATGCCCCGGGCCAGGAACTCCGCCTCCATCGCCTGGGTCACCCCGATCAGGCGGTGGCACCGCTTGGCCGCATAACGCTCCAGCCCGACATACAGCCGGTTCACCAGCGCCGAATTCCGGGGGTGGAAGGGCAGGCCGTGGATGGTGTGTACCACTCCCGGGACGTGTTCCTTCCAGGCGGCGGCCCGGCCGACAATTCCGGCCTTGCTGGAGTGGGTGTGAACGATATCGGGCTGCACATGCCGGAGCAGCCGGCGCAGGACGCGGTAGCACAGCCAGTCGTGTACCGGCAGCACGGCCCGGCGCAGGGCCCGGATTTCAATCAGTTCGGCCCCGGTGGCCCGGGCCGCAGTCTCCAACGAACCTTCCGGCCCGTAGATCGGCCCGTACAGCAGGAAGACCTCGTGACCTGCCTGTACCTGAGCCCGGCAGCAGAGCACCGTGTTCTGCTGGGCTCCGCCCAGGATCAGTCGCGTGATGATGTGGACAATGCGCAAGCGGCCGCAGGGACCTCGCCGGGTAGGTTCGGCCCTGGCCGAACATTCTGAATGCCATCCCGATCAAGACGTTCGGCCAGGGCCGAACTTACGCCGGCTGTTCGGGCAGGCCCGAACCGATCCCCAGGGGTTCCGCCGGCTTGCGTCTGGGGGCCAGCAGGCACCACAGGCTGGTCAGCCCGATGTAGAAGTACCCGGCCGCGAACAGCACCAGGAAGGGCACGCTCACGAAGGCATTGTCGTACTGCATGGCAGCCCAGATGCACAGCACCATGTACAGGCCAAACGCTGTCTCCAACAGGGCCATCACCAGCTTTATGGAGGGCAGGGGCAGCAGCGTCTGCCAGCGCGGCCGGACCGAGGCCGCCGGGTCCTCCTGGCCGCCCGTCGCCGTGCGCTGGCGGCCGGTGGCCCCATACTTGGGAGTCCGCACGAATGGTGTTTCATGGCCGATCAAGGCTTCGAGGCAGGCTCGGGCGTTATTGAGGGCGATCCCCACACCGATGGCCATGAGCAGGGGCAGGTGAACCAGGGTGTGCCAGAAAGTGTGCCCGCGTTCGCGTTGGCTGGCCATGTAGAAGGCCGAAGCTGACACCGTTCCCATGGCAAACAGGTTCATGCCCAGCAGCACGCCCCACCACGAGCCCTTGGCGGCGAACTTCAGGTTCAGGGCAATCACGGGGTAAAAGAGCAGCACCATGATGGTCATGTACAGGTACACCATGGGGCTGGTCAGGTGGAAGAACGCCTCGGTTTTGATGGCCCAGGATACGGGAGCTTCGAAGATCGTGGGCAGCAGTTTCAGGGCGTTCTGGATGGAGCCCTTGGTCCAGCGGTGCTGCTGGCTCTTGAAGGCGACAATCTCCGGCGGCAATTCCGCCGGGCAGCCCACCCGCGGCAGATAGATGAATTTCCAGCCCGCCAGTTGGGCCCGGTAGGAAAGGTTCACATCCTCGGTCAGCGTGTCATGCCGCCAGCCGCCCACGGATTCGATCGCCTGCCGGCGCCACAGACCGGCCGTGCCGTTGAAGTTGAACCAGCGCCGCGAGTGATTGCGGGCCGAGTGCTCGATGATGAAATGGCCGTCCAAGAAGATCGCCTGGCTGCGTGTCAGCAGGGAGTAGGCTTTGTTGAGGTGGTCCCAGCGGGTCTGCACCATGCCCACCGCGGGGTCGGTGAAATAGTCGATGGTGCGTTTGAGGAAATCCGCTTCGGGGACGAAGTCGGCGTCGAAGATGGCCACCAGTTCACCCCGGGCCCGGTTCAGGCCGTAAGCCAGAGCCCCGGCTTTGAACCCCTCGCGGTTGGGCCGGTGGATGTACTGGATGTTCACCCCTCGGCTGGCCCACAGAACACAGCGCCGTCGGGCGATTTCGGCCGACTCGTCGGTCGAATCATCCAGAACCTGGATTTCCATCAGGTGCCGCGGGTAGTCCAGCCGGCAGGCGGCGTCAATGATGCGTTCCGCCACCCGTGACTCGTTGAACATGGGCAACTGCACCGTGACCAGAGGCAGTTTCTCGAACTGCTGCTGCGGCACGGCCGCCTGGCGCCGCGTCCGGTAAAAGAGCCAGACCAGCCACCAGCGGTGCATGCCGTAGACGGCGATCAGCCCCAGAACCAGCACATAGGAAATCGTCAGCGTCCAGCGCAGGGCCGGCGACGCCGTCCACGCCTGATCCGTCAACAGGGCTAAGGTCAGTGCACTCATATGCTGGGCGGCTTCCCGGAGGCTGGCGTTATGGCGGCCGGGGCCAGACGTTTCCCCGGCTCACCGGTCGATCGCGCCTGCCACTATCTTGAACGAAAACGGCCGATGATTCCAGTCCCACCCCCGGGAAATCGTTCAACCCGCGCCCCAACCCCGCCGCCGTGGCCGCCATGGCCTGTCGCCCCCGCAAGATTCTGGACCGACGGATCAGGGGTTCGCGCCATCTGTTCAAGCGATCTGTGTAAGTCGTCCGATAAACGGAGTGTCGCGTGCCGGAAGGACCCGCCCGCCGATAACTAGGCAGGTCCGGACTGCCTTGGCAGGGACTTTAGCCGAGATCCTCCTCGAACAGTTCGGCCGGCATAAGCGGATGCTCTCATGCAGGTTAGATGGTCCATCGCGGTGGTGACAGGGGCCTTGCTGGCCGGGTTGATTGGCTGTGCCGCCAATCCGCCGGCGACGAATCCCCCCAGTGCTGCGGCTGCTCCCGTGGCTCCGCCGCCACCCGCCACCGCGCCCTCGGCCCAGTTTGCCGGCCCGGCACCCGTTGCCGCGTCCCCCATCGGCGTGTTTGGCCAACTCGCCGCATGCGCGGGGCCTGCCGCAACCGAGTCCACCACGGATAACCTGCGCCAGGTGACCTTTGCCACCGAAGGGAATGATTTCGACCCGGCGGTGGACCCCACCGGCAAGTGGCTGGCTTTCGCCTCCACCCGCCATCGTCCCACGGCCAACCTTTACCTCCAGCGGGTCAACAGCAGCACGGTCACGCAGTTGACGGATGATCCGGCCGATGACGTCATGCCCACCTTTTCCCCCGATGGCAAGAAGATCGCCTTCTGCTCGAACCGCGGGGGTACCTGGGACATCTACCTGATTCCCGTGGAGGGCGGCGGCCAACCGGTGCAACTGACCAATGATGGGGCCGATAACATTCACCCCAGCTTCGCCCCTGATGGTCAGCATCTGGTGTATTGCAGCCGGGATGCGCAAAGTCACCAGTGGGAACTGGTTGTGATCGACCTGGCCAAGCCCGGCGCCAAGCGGTACATCGGCCCGGGCCTGTTCCCCCAGTGGTCCCCCACCCAGAGCAAGATTCTTTTCCAGCGGGCCCGCGAGCGCGGTTCCCGGCTTTTCTCCGTCTGGACGCTGGACTACATCAACGGTGAAGGGCTCCGCCCCACGGAAATCGTGGCCAGCAGCAACGCCGCCTGTGTCACGCCCACCTGGAGCCCCGATGGCAAGCGCCTTGCGTTTTGCACCATCGTGAACCCCACGGGACAGGTTCGGCCGCAGCAGGCCGACATCTGGGTCGTCAACGCCGACGGCACCGGCCGGGCCAACCTCACCCACAGCCGCAACGCCAACACCGAACCGGTGTGGGCCGCCGATGGGTCGATCTACTTTACGGCCGTACGCACCCGGGCGGCGGTCCAGAGCATCTGGTCGCTGCAACCGGACCGGGCCATCCTGGCGGCCGAACCCACCCCTGCGTCAGCGCCGGGGGTGGCGGGCGAGCCGGTCACAACCGCAGCGCCAACGATGGCGGGTGAACCCGCCACAGTGTCAGCGCCAAGGATGGTGCGCGAGCCCGCCTCGGCGGCTGCCCGGCCGCTACCGGGCTCCACGGGTCTGGCGGCCGAGGTCGGTGCCGCACGCTGAATTGCCTTGTTCTTCCCATCCCCCCGGCGGAGGCCGGCGGGTCAAACTTCAGGCAGGATGCCATGACAAGTAAAAAGGTCATGCTGACCGCCGTTTTGAGTGGAGTGCTGGCGGCGCTGACGGGTTGTTCCTGGATGTCCTACTTCCAGCAGCCCGTGGCTCCGCTGAAGGCACCCTATGTCAACCGGCACGTCTGGGCGATCGCCCCCTTCAACAACGATTCGGGCTCGCTCCAGGCCGATGGGCTGGTCCTGGCGGACCACGTCCAGCGGCAGCTTGCCAACGCGCAGAACCTGGATGTGCTGCCGGTCAACCGCACCCTCGAGGCTATGCAGGCCCTGGGCATGCCGCAGGTGACATCACCGGCCCAGGCCATGCAGCTTCTGGCCGCCCTGGGTTGCGACGGGCTGGTGGTGGGCGATATCACCGCCTACGACCCCTACGACCCGCCCAAACTGGGCCTGACGCTGGAGCTGTACGTCAACGAGCGGGTGGACCACCTGGAAGCCATCCAGCTTCGCCGTTTGACGGTGGCGGCCTCGGATACCTCGCCCGCTGCCGCCGGCCCCGCCCGGGTGCGGGAGCCCGTGAGCATGGTTTCGGCCGTGCTCGACGCTTCCGACCCCCGGACGCGCGACCTGCTGGAGCGCTACGGGGTCAAGCGTGGGCCCAACGATGAGCCCGATTCCTGGCGCCGCTACCGCATCAGCATGGACCTTTACAGCGAGTTCGTCGCTTACACGATGAGCTGGCGGCTGCTGGAAGCTGAACGTCAGCGTCTGGCACCCCCGCCGGCCACCCAACCCGCCCGATAGCGGACCGGATCTTCCGGTCCCCGTCGCGCGGGATCGGAAATGACCCATGGATCCGCTGCCCGCGCATACCCCCCATCCTTCCACCGCTCCCGCCCCGGCCGCGGGAGGGACCTCTGTCGGTGCGCCGGTGCCCGCCGGTGCCGGCACACTGCTGCGCCTGACCCTGGCGAAGGAAGGCCATCACTACGTTTTCACCTACGAACCCGGCCGGGAACTGGATGTGCTGACCCACCTGGTGACCATCGTTCAGGACCCCGGCAGCGGCCTGGACTGGTATGACGCGGCCGTGCTCGCCCATCAGATGGGGGCGCAGATGACAGCCCAGTTGGAGCGTCTGGCCAGCGAACTGAGCCCTCCTGCCCGCAAGGCCCAGCCGTAACGCCCGACCCGCAACCTTTAACCCCAAGCCCCGCAACCTTTTTCCAACTAACCGATCCGTAGCTGCAAGGAGCCTTCCATGTCCACCCCCAGCCAGTTCATCGAGCAGTTCGTGAACTACCTGCGTTTTGAACGCCACTTCAGCCCCTATACGGCGCGCTGCTACGAGGCGGATCTGCGCCAGTACGCCGATTACCTGACCGGCCAGGCCGCCCCGGCGGCCCCCGAGGCCCGGCCGGATGTGGCCGGGATGATCACCGGGACGGAATCCATCCCCGCGCTGGCCGGTAACGGCTCGGCCGTGACCAGTGCCGCGATCGCCGAGGCTGCGGTGCCCGTGCTGACCGTGGCCGAACCCACCGAGGTGGATCGCCGCATTCTGGCCGCCGACCCCGTCTCCATCCGGGCCTTCCTGACCCATCTGGACACCTTCAGCTACTCGGCCGCCACCGTGGCCCGCAAGATCGCCACCCTGCGTTCCTTCCACAAGTGGATGGCCCGCCGCGGGGCCACCGCCTCGAATCCCATGCTCCTGATCCGCACCCCCAAGCAGGCCAAACGCCTGCCCAAGGCCATGACCGTGCAGGATGTGGAGAAGCTCCTGTCCACCCCCAACGCCGCGGAAACCCTGGGCGCCCGCGACCGTGCCATCCTGGAAACCCTCTATTCCACTGGCGTGCGCGTGTCGGAACTGGTGGACCTTAACCGCAACGACATTGACCTGGATGAACAGACCATTCATGTGCGCGGCAAAGGCAAGCGCGAGCGCATCGTGCCCCTGGGCAGCCATGCCCTGGCCGCCATCCGCCACTACCTGATGCTGCTGGAGGCCGATGGACGCTTTGCCTTTGTACGCGAGCGGCTGATGACCACCGCCGCGGTGTCGCTGTTCATCAACAAGAACGGCGGCCGGCTCTCCTCGCGCTCCGTGCGCCGCAAGCTGGACAAGTATCTGGCCCTGGCCGGGCTGGACATGTCTATCAGCCCCCACACCCTGCGCCACTCCTTCGCCACGCACCTGCTGGACAACGGCGCCGACCTGCGCAGCGTGCAGGAACTGCTGGGCCACCAGTCGCTCTCGACCACACAGATCTACACCCACCTGTCCACCATGCGTCTGCGCACCGCCTACCAGCAGGCGCACCCCCGCGCGGTGTAAAGGGGCACCCCCCCAGCAACCGCCCGCCAGATCAAAGCAGGCCCACCCCCGCGCGGTGTAAAGGCCCAGGCCCCGCGTCGCCATCCTGTTAATGATTGGTTCCGGGGGGGCCATACGGAATTTCCATCTTTTTCGTGCCGGTTTTCCCGCTGACTGTTGACAAGCAGGGGGATCGGGTCTAATTTGTAATCGTCAACATGTAATCGTCAACAAAATTATCATGGCTACCCTCCAAGAGATCGCCGACGCGGCCGGAGTTACCAACGTAACTGTATCGCGCGTATTAACAGGTAGTTACAAGGCTACACGTCGCGATGCCATCCGGCGCGCTGCCCGCATCCGCCTTTTGGCCCAGCAGATGGGCTATCGCCCCGTCTCGGCAGCCCGCTCTATCCGCACCGGCCGCACCGGCTTCATCGGCATGGTTCGCAGCCCCCTGTGGCAGTGCTCGGTACACGCGCCGGCCTTCGATTCGGGCTTGGGTGAAGCCCTGGATGCCCGCGGCCTGTGCCTGGTCAGCGACCTGATCCACCAGCCCACCGCCGCGCAACCGACTCCTTTGCCCCCCCGCATCATGCGCGAGACAGTGGTCGATGGCCTGATCATCAATTACGTCTTTGGCTTGCCCGCCTCGGTGCGTGAGTTGCTCGATCGCTGCCGCATCCCCGCCATCTGGATTAACCGCAAACGTGACCACAACTGTGTGCGGCCCAATGATGAAGGGGCGGCGATCACGGCGACCCGTTACCTGATCGAAAACGGCCACACCCGGATCGCCTACGTGTGTCAGGCGTCAGGTGCGCCGGATGGCGCCCAGGAGCCGTTGCACTACAGCAGCATCGACCGCCAGTCCGGCTACGAAAGCACCATGCGCCAGGCCGGTCTGACGCCACGCGTGGTCACCCTGACCAAGTTGGACGGTGGCGATCCGCACAAAGTCGGCCAGATGCTGCGAACTTACACGCAGTGGCTCAGGCAGGCGGATCGGCCCACCGCGATCCTGTGCGCCGATGGGGGCCGGGTGATGTGTTTTGCCGCGTGCCAGGCCGGCCTGCGCGTGCCGCGGGATCTGTCGGTGATGACCTTTGATGACGATCCGGCCGCCGATGAGCGCGTGGGCGTCGACCGCGTGCTGGTGCGCTACTGGGGCATGGGCCGGGTGG
>JAJXSS010000182.1 GCA_021784455.1 Planctomycetota bacterium | reverse complement strand
CGGCCCTTGACTATGCAAGGCGGGGCCATGGCAAACGACGCAATGCGAGAAGGTGAGGCTCCTTCCGAGTCGTCGTCGCCTGGCGCCAGGCGAATCCAGACGGCTCGGACAGAGCCGCGCCCTCCCCAGTGAAATTGCCCTCCTGGACGTGCTTTCCGTCCCGTTCCGAAGGGTGGCCTTGCGCTAGGATTGAGTAAACTGTCTTGTCCCAATGCCCATCCACTGAATCGCGAACGAAAAACAGAGGAATCACGCATGAAGATTTGCAGACCGGCCGGTGGCATTCTGGTTGTCTTCTTATTGATGGTGGTTGCGGTCACCGCATCGGCGAAGACTCCGGAGTCCACCGGGCCCGGTAAGACATTGGCACAGGCTAACGCACGCATGGCGTGGTGGCGGGCGGCGAAATTCGGCATTTTTATTCACTGGGGAATTTATTCCGTTGCCGCGGGCCTTTGGGAGGGCAAACCGGTGGCGCACAGCAGCGGCGAATGGATCATGACCAAGGGCCATATTCCCCGGGAGGCATACGCAAAACTTGCCAAACAATTCGATCCCGTCGATTTTGACGCCGACCGCTGGGCCTCGCTCTTCAAGGAGGCCGGGGCCAGCTATGTCGTGTTCACCACGATGCATCACGACGGGTTTTGCATGTTCAAGACCTCGGCGACACGGTACAACGTGGTTGACGACACGCCGTGGCACAAGGATCCAACGGCGTTGTTGGCACAGGCCTGCCGGGCCCAGGGGCTCCGGTTCGGCACGTATTACTCGGTGCAGAACTGGTACAATCCCGACCAGATGCCGGATGCTCCGGACAACGGCCATCCCACGTATTTCCCTACGCACTTCGCTCCGGACGGTGCAGCTCGCTATCTGCGGTACATGAAAACGCAGTTGTCCGAATTGATCGCGCAGTATCACCCATCCGTCCTCTGGTTTGATAATTCGATCATCAAGCCTTGGAAAACACCGGACGGACAGGAAATCGCCGGCTGGGATGCCACGGATGCCCATGCCATCTTCGACTATGTCCGGGCACTTGATCCGAATGTCATCATCAACAATCGGCTGGGTCATGGCACGGGCGATTATTTGACCCCCGAACAGCGCATTCCCGCACATGGCTTCACGCGACCTTGGGAAACCTGCATGACGATCAATTGGACCTGGGGATACAAGCAGGATGACAAACACTGGAAGTCCACCGAAACGCTCCTGCGTGACCTGGTCGACATCGTCAGCAAAGGCGGCAATTTTCTGCTGAATGTCGGTCCCGATGGCAAGGGCGTGATTCCGCAGCCCGAAGTGGATCGTTTGCGGGAGATGGGGAAATGGCTGAAGGTGAACGGCGATTCGATTTATGGCACGACCCGCAGCCCCCTCGACAACGTGCCGGCTTGGGGGCGGGTCACAGCGAAGCCCGGCAGACTGTTTCTTCATGTTTTCGCTTGGCCAGCAAACGGGAAACTGATTCTGACGGGATGGAAAGGCCCTATCAAACGTGCCTATTTGCTCGGTGACGCCAAGCGGGCCGCTCTGGACGTTACGCAAAGCAACGACGGCAATATCGTCCGCGTGCCAAAGACGACTCCCGATGCCATCGACACCGTCGTCGTACTGGATACGCGGTAATCTGCACGGCGCTGGGCCGCGTCACCCGGCCATCCGACGCAGAGTTCATCACGCCGCCGCGGCTTTGGACCCGCGCTTTTCGAGAAACTGCTTGGCCGGCAGGGGGAACAGCAGCAGCAGCAAGAGGTCGCGGTGGGTGCGGATGAGCGTGCCGCTCTGGGCGTACACCGCTTCCAGGTCCACCTCCGGCACATAATCGGCGGGGCGGCGCGTGCACAGCTCCTCGCCGGCGGCCACCACCTGCTGCACCACGGCCGGGTCGGCCGGGCCGGGCAACCGGCCGTAACGCCCCGCGATCAGGGCCTTGAACTCCTTGGTCATCATCGAGTAGGGCACCCCGGTCATGACGTTGAAGGCCGCCTGCGTGCCCACGATCTGGCTGGTGGGCGTCACCAGCGGCACGTAACCGGTGGCCGCCCGCACCGCCGGAACTTCCTCGAGAATCTTCGGCAGCAGATCCAGCTTGCCCTGCTCCTTGAGCTGGTTGTGCAGATTGGACAGCATGCCCCCGGGCACCTGGGCTTCGAGCTGCTTGCGGTCCACCGCGGGGTAGCCCTGGGGCACCAGGATCTGATCTTCAATGATCGCGATGGCTTCCTTGAGCGCCGACTTGCCGCGCTTCTGGATCAGGTTGATGGCCGCCTGGATCAGCTTGCGCATCGCCGCGGGCGGTTCGGCCGGCCAGGGCTTGCCGACTTGGTCGGTGTGGGCATCCACGCTGGACAGTTCCTTGCGGATCTGCCGCAGTTCCGCATCGATCTTGGCGGCCGGCTTCAGGTCCACGTTGGTGCGCAGGCCCAGTTCCCGGGCGAAGAAGCTCAGCAGTTCCACCGGCGGCTGACTGGTGCCGCCGGCCATCGGGCCGTAGCACGTGTCGTAATTGTCGATGCCGCACACCATGCCCACCACATAGGTGGTCACCGCCAGCCCGTTGGTGCAGTGCGAGTGCAGGCTGATCTCCACCCCCGGGAATTCTTTTTTCAGGGCCGTAAACAGATCGAAGGCATCCCAGGGCGTCAACAGGCCGGCCATGTCCTTGACGGCCAGGGAGTCGGCCCCCTGGTCCAGGGCCTTGCTGGCGAAGTTCACAAAATGGGCCGTGTCGTGCACCGGACTGGTGGTGTACGAGAGCGCCGCCTCGGCGTGGCCGTTAAAGGTCTTGGTGGCCATGATGGCGGTCATCAGATTCCGGGGGTCGTTGAGGGCATCGAAGATGCGCACCCGGTGGTTGCCGCTGCGCACGGCCTCCTTGAGGAATTCCACCACCACGTTGTCGGCGTAGGGCGTGTACCCGAACAGGTTCTGCCCGCGGCACAGGGAGCGGATGGCCGGGCCGTTCTTGCCCAGCACCTTGTAGAAGCGGTCCAGCCGGTCAAACGGGTCATCGCCGGTGAAACGCAGGGCCGCATCCAGCGTGGCCCCGCCCCACAGTTCGAGAATGCTGTACCCCGAATCCTTCAACAGCGGCAGCACCCTCAGCCCCTGCTGCGTGCTCATGCGCGTGGCCAGCAGGGACTGATGGCCATCGCGCAACGAGCAATCGATGAAGTTCACTGCCGGGAGCTGACCGTTCCGTGTACTAGCCATGGCGGCAACCCTTGTTAGCGGGGTTGGTTCAGAAACATCTCACAACCAGTCGCGCAGCCCTCTCCCTGAGGAGGGTCCACCAGCTCGGGTATTTTACCCGATCATCGGACCAAAGGGTAATGTGTTTATGGCGATCCACCGACTTCCCCTGTCCCTGCGGATTTTAGGCCACTTAAGAACCATTCTTCACCTCCTTCCGGAATACCAGCCCGGAATGGTGACGTCGGGATTCCGGCCCCCCGATAGTTAGATCGTCATTTTGCCGGTTGTCGTTTGGGCCGGTTTTGCGTTATAATGTGAGGCTCGAATGATCCGAGCCCGTGCCCGGCAGGCCGGGCCGACTCCTTGAGGATGGAAGGTGCTCTATGGCTCATAAGAAAGCAGGCGGCAGTACTCGCAACGGGCGCGATTCCAACGCCCAATACCGTGGCATCAAGATCTACGGTGGCCAGTCAACCATCGCGGGCAACATCATCGTGCGCCAGTGTGGCACGCGTTTCCAGGCCGGCCATAACGTCGGTACGGGCAAGGACTACACGCTGTTTGCCCTGACCGACGGGGTGGTGGAATTTCAGGGCCGCAAGGTCCACGTCCGCCAACCCGCCAGCAACTGACCCCACCCCCCGGGTGGCACTGACAAGTCCTCGGGTCAGTGACGCTGCCCTGCCAATTCCCACGGGCGCCCTACGCGGCGCCCGTTTTCATTCTGCGGCCCCCCGAAACGCGAGAATTCAGCCCCCGCCCAGATCATCGATCCCAAATCATAGATCAGAGATCCCTGCGTGCTCATCGACAGTGCCACCATTCAGGTCCGTTCCGGCCGGGGCGGCGATGGGTTTGTCCATTTCGCCCGCTTCAAGTACATCCCCAAAGGCGGGCCCGATGGTGGCGATGGCGGCGATGGCGGCGATGTCTCCTTCCTGGCCGACCCCGGCGTCTCTACGCTTCTGGATTTTGCCCATAAGCACCACTGGGCGGCTCAGAATGGCGAAAATGGGATGGAAAAGCAGATGGCCGGGAAGAATGGCCGTGATCTGGAAATCCGGGTGCCTCCCGGAACGCTGATCTACGATGACACCACCGGCCAGTGCCTGGCCGACCTGGCCACGCCCGGCCAGCGTATGCGCATCGCCCAGGGCGGCAAGGGCGGTTTTGGCAACGACCACTTCAAGACCTCGACCAACCAGGCGCCGCACTTCGCCGAGCCCGGGGGACCGGCCCAGGAGTTCACCCTGCGTCTGGAACTCAAGCTCATCGCCGATGTCGGGCTGGTGGGCAAGCCCAACGCCGGCAAGTCCACCCTGCTGGCGGCGATCAGCCGGGCTCATCCCAAAATCGCCGACTATCCCTTTACCACCCTGGAACCTCAACTGGGGATCGCTGAACTCTCCGGGGGCCGGCGTCTGGTGGTGGCCGACATCCCCGGCCTGATTCAGGGCGCCGCCCACGGCGCCGGCCTGGGCCACCAGTTCCTGCGCCATATCGAGCGCACCCGGGTGCTGGTGCACCTGATCGAGGTCGAACCCACGGATGGTTCCGACCCGATTGCCAATTACCGAGCCATCCGCCAGGAACTGGCCGACTACAGCCCGGAACTGGCCGCCAAGCCCCAGATCATCGCGCTCACCAAGATGGATCTGCTGGCGAGCGAAGAAGACCGCTGGGCCGCCCGCCAGCTCATCGAGCAGCAACTGGGCCAGCCATTGCACACCATCAGCGCCGCCACCGGCCAGCAGGTGCTCGACCTTCTGGAAGCGGCCTGGCAGATTACCCAGGCCGCGCGCCAACAAGCTCCGATGCCCGCCGCCCACGACGCCCCAGCCGATCCACCGCTCAACCGCACAACCGACTAACCTTTCACCATGGCCATTAACCTTCTCGCCCTTTCCGTCGGCAACACCCGCACCAAGGTCGGCCTGTTTCTGGCCGGCAAACTGGCTTCTTCCCAAGCCGTCCTCAACGACAATCTGGACGGCGAATTCGCCGGGACCGTCGAGCCCCTGCTCTCCCAGGTCAAAGACACCGAATCCCCCGGCCTGATCCTGGCCTCGGTCAACAACCCCGTGGCCCAGCGGGTCATCGCCGCGCTGGCCAAGCTGGCCCCCGAGCTGAAAATCTGCCGGCCTGAGGACGACCTGCCCATCCCCATCGGCCGCCAGCTCGACCGCGAGGCCCTGGTGGGGGAGGATCGCCTGCTCAACGCCGCGGCCGCGTACGATGTGCTGAAACAGGCCTGCATCGTGGTGGATGCGGGCACGGCCCTGACGGTGGATTTCATCGACGGGGCCGGCACTTTCCACGGCGGAGCCATTGCGCCCGGGGCCCAGATGATGCTCGATGCCCTGCACGCCCACACCGCCCAGCTTCCCCAGGTGACACTGGCCCGGCCGGAAGAGCCCATCGGCCACAACACCACCCAGGCCATGCTCACGGCCGTATTTCACGGCCTGCGCGGCATGGTGCGCGAGCTGACCGAGCAGTATGCCGAAGTGGCCGGGAGCTACCCCCTCGTGGTGGCCACCGGCGGCAATGCCGAACTGCTTTTTAAGGATTACGAACTCATCGACCGCATCGTGCCGGATCTCACCCTGCTGGGCCTGGCCGCCACCTGGCGCAGCGTCGCGGAAGAACAGGAGGGGTAGGAGGTGAGGGGCAAGCGAAGGTAGCTCACCAGCCGTGCCTCTTTGATCGAGAATCTTGCTCTGGCGAGTCGCTTTTTTGGGGACGGAAATCAGAAATCGAATACCACCCCTCCATGCCCACCTCCCCTCCCGATTCGCCCCAGGCGGCCCTCTTCACCGTGCGCCTCATCTGGGCGGCCATGCTGATGGGCATGCTCGTGTTGGCCGTCGTGCTCACCCAGTCTTTCAGCCACCCCCCCACCCCTGCGGCCGCCACGCGGTTCGCATGGACCAGTGCCGGCCTGCTCCTGGTCACCACGCCTGCGGGCTACTTCATCCGCATGCAGACCTACAAGCGCCACTGGCAGGGCGAGATCATCACCCCCCGGGGCTACCGGACCGGCAACATCATCCTGTTCGCCTGCCTGGAGGCCCCCGCCGTCGCCAGCCTCGCGGCCGGCCTGCTGGGCCGCAGCTTCTGGCCCTACGCCCTCCCCGCCGCCATCGCCCAAGTCCTCTTTGCCCTCAACTTCCCCACCGGCCGGCCGCTGCACCCGCCCGCTACCCCTGCCCGCTAACCCCTACCAGGCGGGAAATTCGGCTGCTAGACTGCTCTTGGAGAGTGTCGCGCGGGCTGACTGCCAGTTCATTCAGATGCGCTGCCCCCCCGATGAACCAATCAAGCAGCCTATCCATTAATCCGACCGCCCTAGTGTGCCTGGCCACTGCCCCGGCTCCGGGCGCCATCGCCATCATCGCGCTCACCGGCTCGGGCACCCCCGACCTCCTCATCCGCGTCACCGGCCGCCAAACCTGGTCGCCGAACCACCTCTACCTTTGCGACTTCGCCGGCATCGACACCGGTCTGGCTGTCGCCTTCCCTCTCCCTTCCGGGGGGCAGGCAGAGGGCCAGGGTGAGAGTGGGCCGCCGAACAACGAAAACTCCGCTGTCACGTTCGCATCCGGATCGGATATCACCAATCTGAGCTCAGAGATCACCGCCGAGATCATGCCCCACGGCGGCCCGCGCGTGGTCCAGAAACTCCTGGACCATCTCATCGTCCTGGGGGCCACCTACCACGCGGCCCCCTCCCCCCGGAATCTGTATCCCGAGGCCGGCTCCGACCTGGAGGCCGACATGCTGGCCGCGCTCGCCTCGGCGGCCAGCCCCGTGGCCATCGACCTGCTGCTGGCCCAGCCGGCCCTTTGGCATGCCGCCGCCCGTAACATCGCACAGCTCACTTCCGACATCCGCCGGCTCCAAGGCCGTGCCATCATCCTCGACCGCCTGCTCACCCCCCCCACCATCGTCGTCGCGGGCCGGCCCAACGTCGGCAAGAGCACGCTGGCCAACCGCATGCTGGGCCGGGCGGCCAGCATCGTGATGGATCTGCCGGGCACCACCCGCGACTGGGTGGCCGGGCGGGCCCAGATCCGCGGGGTGTGTCTGCGCTGGATCGACACCCCCGGCCTGCGGGAAAGCCCCGATCCCATCGAACAGGCGGCCATCGAATTGGCCCGCCCCCTCATCGCGGGTGCGGACTGCCTGATCGCCCTCAGCGACCCGGCCACCGACTGGCCCGAACTCCCCCCGGGACGGAAACCTGACCTCTGGGTCATCAACAAATGCGACACGGCCGCGGTCTCTTCCACCAGTCACCAGCCACCCGCCACGAGTCAGTCTTCCGACCCATTTTGCATCAGCGCCCTCACCGGCCAGAACCTCGACCAGCTCGAAGAAGCCATCCTCACCCACCTGGGACTGGATGATCTTCAACCAGAACTCTGGGCTTTTTGCCCCGCCCTCAAATCCTTGCTCGCCCACCCCGACCCGGCGGCCCTGACTCGCCACATTTTCTAGGCGCCGAACCATTGACGATCGCCCCGTGCATCGTTGCCCAGGGATTAGCCCCCGCGTGTAGTCCGTGATTCGCCCGGCGGGATCGGAAATATCGGACGGAGCCCCTCCCTCCCGTGCGATGGGCCCAAAGCCACTAATCTATAGAGGCGTGACCTCCGATTTGGATCAACTCGCCCGCGATATCGGCCGGACCATGCTGCGCGACCGGCGGCGGCTGCGGGTAGGTTGGAACAAGGTTCGCCAACTGGCCCGGGCCAGGAAACCGTTCGACAGATCCCTGGCCCGGCTGGCCGCCGCCATCGACGCATCCGGCCGGCTGCTGGCCGCCCGGCGCGATCAAGTCCCCCAAGTGAGTTTCCCGGAAGACCTGCCCATCACCGCCCATCGCGATCAGATCATCGACGCCATCCGCCGCCACCAAGTCCTCATCGTGTGCGGTGACACGGGCTCGGGCAAGA
>JAJXSS010000003.1 GCA_021784455.1 Planctomycetota bacterium | reverse complement strand
GCCAGGATCATGTTGGCAAAGACGGGCCCCTTCACGAAGACGTACTTGCGCTCGCGGGTGATGGGGTCTTCCTGCAGCACATCGGTGCCGGTGATGTCCGAGGGCATCAGGTCGGGCGTGAACTGGATGCGGTGGAAGGACAGGGACAGGGCCTTGGCCAGGCTGGAGACCATCAGAGTCTTGGCCAGGCCGGGCACACCTTCGAGCAGACAGTGCCCCTTGGCCAGGATGGCCACAATCATCTGCTCGATGACATCGTGCTGGCCGACGATGGCCTTGCCCAGTTCCTGCCTGAGTTGGCGGTAGGTCTTTTCCCACTGCTCGACGGCGACGACATCGTCGCGGCTGACTTCCGGTCTAGCGGTAACGTTGCTCATATGGGGCTCCTCAAAATCGTGCCGATTCAGTTCCCACTCTCAAAGTATTGGCGCAGCCGCTCTTCGTAGCCCGGCGGCGGGGTCTGCTTTTCGGTGGCCCGCATGGCCTGGCGCACGGCGGGCGGGAATTGGGTGGACCAGACCTGGGGGGCGGGCTGGGCATCGGTAACGGCGGTGTCGCCGCCGCGCTGGCCACCGGCATTAACTTGGCGGCTGGTTTGGCCGCGGACCAGACCGGTACTGACCTGATCGCCGCCCTTGCCCTGATTGGCCTGCTGGCCAGGCTGCTGACCGGATTGCTGGCCCGGCTGCTGACCGGCCTGGCCGGGTTGCTGGCCCTGACCCATGGCCTTCATGGCGGCCTGGGCGGCCTGCGGCCCGGCCATGGCCATCGCGGTGCCCAAGGCGTCTTCGGGCTTCATGCCTGCCCCCGACTGTGGCGACCTCCCCTGCTGGCCCTGGGCCTGCTGCCGGCCTTGACCCTGTTGCTGCTGGTCCCGACCTTGAGCCTGCTCCTGACCCTGTGGCTGTTGCGGCTGGCCCTGAGCCTGCTGCTGATCTTCACCCTGGCCCTGTGGCTGCTCCTGCCCTTGGGGTGGGGGGGTGGGGATGGCGTTGGCCGCTTCGACTCCCTGGCGAATGGGCTGGTTGGCGATTTCAGACTGCCCGGTGGCCTTCTGGACAGATTCCCCCAAGGTGGTGGCGGCCTCGGCGAAGTCATTCATGGCCTGGGCCAACTGCTGAGCGGCTGGATTGGGCTTCTGCTGGTCCTGGGCCTGCTGCTGGGCCTGGTTCTGCGGCGACTGGTTGTCCTGTTTGGCCAGGTCCTGGCGGCCCTGGGCGATCTGGTCAGAGGCCTGCATCTGCGCCTGGGCGGCGGCGGCCATTTCCTGGGCCAGACGCTTATAGTCTTCGAGGTTGTCGTGGCGGACTTCGGCCAGGGTCTGGGCCCGGCTGAGTTCCTGATTGACGGCATTGGCCCCGGTGGGCTGATTCTGGCCGGCGGGAGGCTCGATCGGGTGACCGGGCGGGTTTGAGGCCGCGGGCTGGGTGACGGGCGGATTGTGGGCGGCCTGGGCAGCGTCGCGGACGGCGGCGCCGACATCGGGGGCCTGGGGGGTGGCCTGGTCGGCCAACTGCTGCAACGCTGGAGGGGTGGCCTTGCCACTGTCGTTCTGCTGGCGGGCTTGATCGACCTGGTTTTTCAATTGATCGACCTGCGCCATTTCGGCGGTAGCAGTGCTGTCGAGCTTCTTGGCGGTATCCACCATGGCTTGGCGGATGGCCTGGGCGGCCTGATCGAGGTTGCGTGCCATTGCCTGGGAATGGGAAGCGGCGGCCTGGCGGGCCTCTACGCCCCGAGGCTGAGCGGCCTGGGGCATCTGGGCCTGGGCCTTGTCCCCGGCCGCGATGGCCTGGGCCAGCGGAGCATTGGTGGCGGGCACGGCCTCCTTGACGCCCTGGTCGATGTGGCGGGCCACATCATCGGCCTGCTGCAATAGGCCTTTAGCAGGCTGGGTACCCTTAGGGCCCTTCTGGACATTCCCGGCGGCCATGCGGGCAGCGGCGGCGGCACGCGACAGGGCCTCGGCGGCGCGGTTGAGTTCCCCCAGGCGCACAGCCATGGCATCACGGTTGTCCTTGGCCTGGGCATCGTTGGTTTCACCCAGGGCCAGGCGGGCGGAATCCTGAGCCTGTTTGACCTCGGGCTTGGCCTGGCTGCCGGCCTGGAGATGTTCGGCGGCATGGGCGGCGTCCTGAGCGGCAGTGGCGATCCGGGCCCTGACAGTGGCAGGGATATCAGCAGTCTTGGCGGCCTGGGCCAGGGTGGCCCTGGCTTGGGTCATCAGCTTGGCGGCTTGGGCGGTCTCGCGGGGAGCGGTGCGCTGGGCCTGGACCTCCTTATCCAGGGCCTGGGCCACCTGCTCACGGGCCTGGGCCAGTTGATGGGCCTCGTGGGCCAGTTCATCGGCGCTCTTGGGCTTGTTGTCCTGGGCGATCTGCTGCTGGATTTCCTTTTCCAACTGGGCCAGGGCGCCGATCACGCGGTCCTGCTGATCAAGGGTGGTAGGCTTGTCGGTGTTGAAAATAGCCTGGCCGGCGGCGCCGGCGGCGGCATCGGCGCGGGTCATCAGCGGGGTGGTACGGGAGCTGTCGGGCACCAGCGCATAGAGTTTCTGAATCTTCTGCTGAATACCGGCCTGTTCCTTGTAGAAGGCATCCACCACATCGGCGGTGAGGGGGATAGGCTTGATGCGGTCGCGCAGGCCCTGCTGCTGCTGAAGGAGCTGGCGGATCAGGGCCAGGGCCTCGGCACGCTCGGAGGCGGGCGCGGTCAGCTTGCGCAGTTCGGCCAGAACCTTCTGGAGGGAGGCGATGACCTGGTTCTGGGCGGTAACGGCCTGGGGAAAACGCAGGGCCACCAGATTATCGAGGGCGGCGCTCAACTGGGGGCCGACCTTCTGATCCGAGAGCATGTGCGCGGCGGCGGCGGCGGCGGCGCCCAGGTCCCCGGACCAGGTGCTGACCTCCTGGAGGGCACTGCTCAGGCTGGCGTACGTATCGTTGACGGTCTTCTGGGAGC
Source organism: Planctomycetota bacterium (assembly GCA_021784455.1). Taxonomy (GTDB): domain Bacteria; phylum Planctomycetota; class Phycisphaerae; order Phycisphaerales; family Phycisphaeraceae; genus JAJXSS01. The sequence goes on along the minus strand of JAJXSS010000003.1, from coordinate 29,701 downwards.
CTTTGACGTCGAGAGCCGCCTGTTCATCGCGGGCCGTGAGGATCTGAGTCTGATCGCGGGTGTCGATCTGCTTCTGGAGCACCTCGCTGATCATGTCCATCAACTGGGCGTGCTTGCGGCGGATGCGAAGCTTTTCGCGTTCGGCCAAAAGGCGCACCAGAATCTGACGCATGCGGGCCTGGGCCCGGCCGACCAATTCGGTCCTTTCCGGACCGGTGGCCGAGAGGCTGCGGGTCAAGAGATCGACCACATCGGCCATATCCTCATTGGCCAGCTCATTCATACGGTCGCGAAGGGTCTTAAGGTCCTGGTAAAGCGGCGTGGTGGTGAGCAGGTTTTCGCGCAACTGCTGGAGGTTGCTGTCCAGGAGGTTGGTGAGCATATCCCGGGCCAGGGACTGGGCCCGTTCCTGATCGGCCCGCGCCTGATCCAGGCCCGGATCGGCCCGCAGCGGCGCCGCGGCCGCCAGGAACAGCACCAAGCCCAACGCCAGGAACAAAGAGGTGCTTTTCATGGCCGGCCTCCAATCCCCAGTTGAGCCCGGATGATCTCGTCGAGACGGTGGCTCATCTGATCATTCAGTTCGTCCATCGTTGCCAGAACACCCTGGCGGTCGGTCACCTCGAACACGAGGGTTTCACTGCGGGTGGATTTGCCGGGCAAGCCGCCGCGCCAATCGGTGGCCTCGAGGGTCACCGCCACGCGGTCGCCTTTGGTCAGGTGCAGGGAAGCCAGCGGGATGGTGAGAGTACCCTCGGCGGTCAGGGGATGGGCGTCGAAGCGGGCCACGGTGCGGGTGATTTCGTCCCCCGGCCGGGAGGTGGAGGGCTGGGTGGTGGCCAGCGGGGAGGCGGCCTCCTGCTCATCGCCGGCGCGGGTGATAGCCATGTGCAGGGTCAGTTGGGCCAGGCCGAAATCATCGACGGCCTGGTAGCGCAGGGAGGGCACGGCATCGGGCATCACGACGCGGGTGACGGCAGCGGCGGCGATACGCGGGGGGTTGTCCGGTCGGACCAGGAGCATGAGGTTCAAGGGCCGATCCAGGGACAGGCCGTCCTCATCCTGAACCTGGACTTGACCGTGCAGGGTGTCGGTGACGTGGGCCAGGGGGGTATCGGGCCGGTCGAGCACGAAGTGGTCGCCCGCCCGGGTCAGGGGATAGACCTTGCCGTCCAGGGTGAGTCGGGCCCAGCGCAGGGGCTTGTCGGCCTTGACGATCAGGACGACGCGGGAGCCTTCGAGGGCGGTGCGCAGGGAGCCGACCTCGCTGGATTGGTGGAAACGGGCGCGGGCGTACGCGGGCGTGGTGATCTGGAGGTTCAAAGTGACGCTGGGCAACGGAATCAGGGCCAGGGGACGCGGGCCCAGCGAGGCATCGCCGATCTGGACGGTGTACTGGGCCTGATCCAGCAGGCGTTCGAACCGGCCGGTGTACTGGCCCGGCCGGTCCAGGCTGCGGTGCAGGGTCACGGTGGTGGTGGCGTCGCCACTGCGGGTGCGCAACTGGACGACGCCGGTTTCGGGCAGCCACCCGGCGGCCTGCACCTCGAAGAGCACGGGCTGGCCATAGGCGGCCCGCAACCCGGGCCGGATCACCTGGACGATGCGCGTGCGGGTGGGATAGGTGGCCGAGCCAACGACAAAACGGTTGGCAAACGCCAGCACGTAGTGGGGGGCCAGCAGAACCAGCCCCAGCCAGACGATGAGGGTGGCCGCGGTCAGGCCGATGCGCCACACGAGTTGCCGGGCGGGGAAACCTTCGAGGAAGTTGAGGCTCGGGGCCAGTTCACCGACGTAGTCCACCACGGCCTGGCGCAGAGCGGCCGAACCGGACTGCCCGCGGCCGGGCTCGGCAAATTGCAGGGCCGCGACCAGGTCGGAATGGATGCCCTGGTTGCGTTCGACCAATAGGGCCAGGCTGGTCTCATCCTCGCGCACGCCCAGGACCGGGCGGATAAAACGCCCAAACACCCAGAGGATGAGGCCGATCATGGCCGCCAGGAGGATGCCCCGTTCCAACTGCCCCATGCGCACCCAGAGGTCGAGCCCGAACTCGGCCAACAGGGCCCAGAGCAGGATGCACACGGCCAGGCACCAGGCCGAGCCCAGGCGCATCGCGGAGCGGAAGCGCCGGACCTGATTCAGACCGTGATGGACGGCGGCCAGTTGCGTCATGGCAGGTTCATCAGCTTGCGAAGCGTCCATTCTCCCAGCATCAGGGCCAGCCCCAGCAGGAGGAACAGCCAGGTGTCCCAGAGGGGGCGGGTATCGTGCTCTACGGGCAGGTTGATCCTGGACTGCGTTAAAAGCTTACCCAGGCGGTCGATCTGAGACAGTTCCAGGGCCTGGCCGCCGGTCTTGGCCGCCAGGGCCTGCTGGAGGGCGGTATCGCGAACGGCACTGCGGCGTTCGGCCGTCAGCGGGGCCACCTTAAAATTGACCTCTACCGACCGGTTGGTGACGGGGTCATGCACCAAAACCCGGTGCGATCCCTCGGTAAAGACGGGGAAGCTGACTTCATAGATGTTCTTGCCGCGGGCCAGGGGTACGCTGATTTCCTGGGGTTTGGCGGTGGGATCGCCCGCTGGCGGCAGTAACTCGGCACTCAGCGCGGGCAGGCCCAGGGGCTCGAAGTCGCTGTTGTAAGCTTCCACGGTCAGACGCACCTTGTCGCCGGTCTGATAGGCGCTGCGGTCGGTACGGACCTGGAAACGCTTCTGCGACCCCAGGGCGCGGGACAGGCCCAGGTGATACATCATCTGGCCCCAGAGCTGGCGGTAATACTTTTCGCCGTAGAGGCGGCGCAGGCGCCAGGTTTCGTCGAAGCCGAAATAGACGACTTCACCCTTGCCGTAGCGGCGGATGGCGATCAGGGGCTGGGGCGTGACGCCATCGACACACTTGTCGGTGGGGTGCTGGGCCAGTACGGTGGCCAGGGGATGGGGGCGCAGGACCGGCTGGTACCAGGGCAGCTTGCCCAGGTTGGCCCAGGCCCGCTGGTTTTCCTCGGGAGTGTCCCCCAGGCGCATGAAATCGTACTGGGAGGCCTGGGGGGTCAGTTGCAGGGTAAAGGGATGGCGGTCGCGGATCTGGGCGTTGGGATCGACCACCACCGGCAGCATTCCGGCGATCTTGGTGTTGGCCAGGGCCTGGGGACCGAAACGGGGCCCGGAGATCACGACCAGCCCGCCGCCGAAGCTGCCGACGTATTCCTGGAGCATGTCCTGGAAATGCGGGCTGAGCATCTCGGCCGGCACATCGGAGAGAAAGATGACATCGTACGAGAAAAACTCGGAACGCGGCCGCACCAGGGTGGGCAGGAACAGGGGGTTGGTGGTACGGACCTTGAAATCGGCGGACTGGAGGAAGGTGCGGAAGCCCTGGAGCCCCACCAGCGGATCGCGGTGAAAGACCTCCTTGATGAAGCGCCACTCCCAGGTGGGCTCGTATTCGATGAAGAGCACCTTGAGGGACTCATCCTGGACGGTGATGTCACGCTCGGCGGTGTTGTTGTCGTCCAAAACCTCATCCTCGAAGGGAGGGACGCGGGCTTGGAGGACGAAGCGGCCGGCGGTATCGGGGGTGAAGGGCAACTCCACGGACATCTGGTCGCGGTCGAGGGTGATGGGCCGAGCCGGACCCACGGGCGTAGCCGAGGTCTGCAGGGCCTCATCACCGGAAGCACCCAGACGGCGGGCCAGAAGCTGCACCTCGGTGCTGCGGCCGGTCAGGCCGGACTGGCGGATGGTGACGGTGACGTCGGTCTTCTCCCCTTTCTTGACGATCAGAGGGGCCTGGAGCGCGACGGACAGGTCCACCGCCTGCTTGGGCCCCAGGCCCACGGTAAACAGGGGTGCGTCCACGCCCGGTGCGGCGGCCAGGGGGTCGGGCCCGGCGTTGTTGTCAAAGTCGCTGAAGATGACCACGCCGGCCACGTGATGGCCCTGGTGGCGGCGGGCCAGATCGTTGAGGGCCGAACCCAGGGCGGTGACCTGACCGGTCGGCTGAAGCTGTTTGGCCAGGGCGACGAAGGCGTCGTGGTCCAGAGGGGCCCCTTCCTCTTCGCCGACCTCCAGGGGCCGGACCTGGTCGGGGCGGTCCAGGGCGTAGAGGCGCAGGCGGTAACGCCGGGCCAGGCGGGCGAAGATACCGGTGCGGTCCTGTTCGAGCGCGCGGCGCACGAGCTGGACGCGGGTGGCGTCGGGGCCCTTGGTGCCGGCGGTGGAACTGACCACATCGGCCAGCGCCTTGCGATCCTCAGCCGAGAGCTTGTCGGCGATGTTCATGCTGTCGGTGTTGTCGAAGAGCATGACCAGGAGAGCCCGCGAGGTGCGGGTGTAGCCGAGCATGAGCGTGGGTTCGGCCAGGCACAGCAGGAGCAGCAGGAGCAACAGGGTGCGCAGAGTGATGAGGGAGATCTGCCCGCGGCGCCGGGCCACGGCCTGACGGCGGAGGTAAAAGACGACGGTGGCGGCAGCCAGGATCAGGGCGGCGAACAGGACCAGGGCCGGACGCTGGCTGGCCCAGGGGGCGGCGAAACCCAGCCTCCAGTCGTGGATTGACTCGAGGTCGCGAATACCCAGCAGCCAGCCCAGCCAGTGCATCATGCGCTGTTCCTCCGGCTGAAGGAGCGGCCGAAGGCCAGGAACGCCATTTCCGCGGCCAGGCAGAGCAGGGCCAGCAGCATCAGATAGCGCCACAGGTCATGACGCTCAACGCTGATGCTGGCGATGGCGATCGATTCGCCGGGGTTGACCCAGCGGATGGTGAGCGGGCTCAGCCGCTGAGCCAGTTGCTTGGCGTCGATAGGGGTCAGATCACTTTCTTCCGCGGGGCCGTTGACGGCCAGTTGCAAGGTCCAGTTGGCCTGGCCGGCCGGGTCGGCGGCTTCGCCGGGCCCGGGGGTGCGGCGGATGGTGTAGATACCGCGCTGCACCGGATAGCGGATGCGCAGGCCGTAGGCCCGCTCGCCCAGGGCCTCGGCCAGAAGGGGCACCGGCGGGCCGGCCCCGGGACGCTGGAGGGTGAAGGTGGCCCCCAGATCGCGGGATTCCAGGGGGATGGTCAGCACGGACCGGGGGCCGAAGGTCTGGGTGGGCAGAGTGTGAGCCAGCATGGCCCGCATGGCGTGGTCGAAGAGCAGCACGCTTTGGTCGACGGCCATGTTATTCCACAGGGGGAAGATGCCGGTGGTGATCAAGAGGATGGTGCCGCGGCCCAGGTCGCGGCGCACGGCGAAGGCTTGGCCGTTGGTATAGCGGCCGATGATACGGGGCTGGCTCTGGGCCAGCAGTTGGTCCATGGGCCGCAACCAGGGGTCGGGGGCCAGGGGATTGGACCACAGGACCCAGCGCGGGCCCATCTCCTGACGGACCTGGGCAAGCCGGGCACGCTGGCGGCGGTCGTCCTCGGTGAGTTTGCCCTGGCTGGCAAGGTCGGCCCAGTGGCGCTGCAGTTCATCGGCATCGGCCAGCCACAGGCGGGCCTGTTCCAGGCGGGCACGCTGAACCTGGGAATCGGGCCGCGGCGCCTTTTCGTCCACGGCGGCACTCATGAAAAAGAAGGGCGAGGCCAGCAGGTCCTGATAGGTGGACTGGGGCAGGGCCAGACGGAACAGGGGATCGTCGAAACTGCGGGGGTCAAGGTGGAAGGTGGGGATGTTGGGGTGGTCGGCCGTGGGCAACTGTCCGATCAGTTGGGGACGCAGCGGCAGGGGCAGAACCCCCGCGCCGCTGCGCCAGGCGGCGGCATCCCAGGCCACGGGGTCGAAGTCGCCGCCGGCGGCGATGATGAGCTGGCCGCCCTGCTCGACGTACTGGCGCAGGAGGCGGTCGGTCTCAGGACTGATGCTGCGCACGCCGGCGATGACAGTGAGGCGTGCGTCCTTAAGGACCTCGCGGGTAATCTGGTCGGGGGTGATGTGGCGGACCTGGACGAGTTGGTTGGGGCCCCCGGCCAGTTGGCTGCGCGGGGCCAGGAGGCGGCGCAGAGGCAGGGTGTCGCCGAAGCGGTTCTGGCTGGGGTCTTCGCGTGCCCCAAGCTGATCCACGAAGACCACGGGCACGCTGGCCACCACGGGGACGATGATGCTGCGGGAATCATCCATCGCCAGGTGGTCGTGTTCCAGTTCCACGGTGGCGGGGACGAAGAGCGGATCGTGGGGCGTACCGGCGGCGGTGAAGCGGTACTTGAACATGACCTCCAGGGGCTGGTTGGGCTCCAGATCCACCTGGCGCTCCTCGACGACCTGGTGGTCGATCTTGAGCGAGACGCGCAGGCGGGGATGGGGTTGGGTGCCGAAATGGCGGAGGGTGGCGATGAAGACGGCCGGGGATTGAGCATCGGCGATGCCGTCGCGCAGGCGGAAATCGGCGACGCAGGTATTGTCGCGGCCGGGCTGGCCGACCTGCACGACGTGGATGGGGGAAACGCCCTTGAGCACCTGGGCGGCGCCCGAGGCGGACCAGGTCTGGGCCTGCATATCGCTGAAGAACACGACGTACTTGGCGCCGGGGGCCCCGGGCAGGGCGAGCATGGCTCGCACCTGCTCGGCGGCATCGGTGAGATTGGCCTGGCGATCCACCACGTGCACCTGGTCCAGCGCCTCGATGGCATCCTGCACGCCCAGGGAGCCCAGGCGACCCTGGTCATCGGAGGAGGGGCACATGACCACGAGGGAAACCTGGGAATTGGCGGGCAACGACCGCAGGAAGGCATCCGCCCGGTCACGGGCAATATCGAGCAGAGATTTGTCCAGTTCGGTGTAGCCCATGGAGAGGCTGTTGTCGATGGCCACCACGGCGTGCACGGGCTGGTTACGGCCGGCGACCGCGGCGCCCGAGGCCGACCAGTAAGGCCGGGCCATGGCCAGCACGAAGAAGAGCACGGCCAGGGTGCGCAAGAGCAGCAGAATCAGGTCGCGGATATCGAGGATGCGCTTGTTGCGCTTGACCGCATCGCGCAGGAAGTCCATGGCGGCCCATTCCAGGGTGCGGAAGCGGCGCCGGTTCAGCAGATGGATGGCCAGCGGACCGGCCACAGCCACCAGGGCTCCAAGAAATCCTGCGGACAAAAAACTCATGGCGTCGGGGCTCGCAGTGTTTCAGGGGGCACCTGCTGCAACAGGGGCAGGTAGCGGTTGGGGATGCTGAGCGTAAAGACGCCCACTGCCGTGCCCCAGAGGCGGCTGTCGGGACCAGTGACCCACTTGCCCGATTCCCAGGAGCCCAGATCGGCGGGGTTGGGATTGGTGTTCTGGGATTTCACGATGGCGTCGCGGAGGAAGGGGTAGTTCTGCCGCCAGCGCTGGCCGCCGACCTGGTACAGCCCCTGGGCCACGTAGTACATGGTGTAGGGATCCAGGGGCAGCACGCCGCGTTTGGGCTTGCACTCGCGGTGGATGTCGGCGATGACCGCATCCAGAGAGCGCAGGATGCGGAAATCCCCGTACTGGCCGAATTCCTGGAGGCAGACGACGCCGGCGGCGGCCATGGCGGTGGTGGAATTGCCCTGATTGCCCTGGTAGGTGAAGCGGCCGGGACTCTGGGCCAGGGGGTCGGAGCCATACTGGGCGCCTTTCCCATCGGGCGGGCCGGAAATCCAGTAATAGCGGCGCACGGCGGCGATGGCCATTTCCACGGTGTGGGGCGGGATATCAAAGCCCTCATCCATGGCCCCACGCAGGGCCTTGGCCTGCATGACGGCCAGGGAGCAGTCATGGCCCTGGCGCAGACGCACGGCACGGTAATCCCAGCCGCCATCATCGCACTGGACATCGCAAATGAGCTTGAGGGCCTTATCCAGGACGGGTCCGATGCGGCGGTCGTCGACCATGCCGTAGGCCTGGGTCAGCACGAAGGTGGCCAGACCGTGGTTGTACATGTCGTGCTGGCCTTCGGTGATGTTGAGCAGACCCGAGGGCTTGGCGTTGGCCAGGATGAAATCGAGGCCGCGGCGCACGACCGAGCCGTAGCGGCCGTGATCGGTATACCCGGCGGAGAGGAAAGCCAGCACGCCCATCCCCACCAGGCCCAGGTTGTTGCTGCGCCAGTTGCCGTTGGGCCCCTGATTGTGAGCCAGCCACTGCAGTCCCAGATCGGCCGCGTGCTGGCTCTGGGGAGTGATCTCCCACTCGCCTTCGGCACGCAGGCTGGCGGGCATCAGCAGCAGTATCAGACACCAGACGTGCCAGATTGATCTTGGCATACGGTTATTTGACTCGGAAGGCGGCCAAGTTACGCGCCGCCTAGGGGTGGGCCGGCGGCCCGTTGCCCGTGATGCCCAGACGCCGCCAGGCCAGCGGGCCCATGGTGGCCCCCGAAGGCGGCGACACGGTCAGAACCAGATTAATGGTTTTGTTGACAAAATCGCGCAGCGGCCAGGAAACGGTGGCATCGGCGCCGGGCTGGGCGCTACGGGTATCGAGTTGTTGCGGGGCCGCGGTGCTACCAGCAACCTGCAGGGTCAGGATGGGAGCAGCCCCCTCCCCCGTGCGGGCGACCGTCAGGCCCAGGGCGGCATCCGGGCTCAGAACCTCGATGCGCCGGGTGAGCTGGTAGCCGCCGTGGGCCGTGTCCAGGGTCATTTCCCAGCGCCGGCCTGATGGATCCCAGTTCACCCCCAGCCGGCCTACCTGGGCCAGGTCCACACCGGGCTGCCAATCATCCAGAACGGGCAGGTAATAGCGCCAGTCCTGCTGGGGCTGGGGCAGCACGGCGCGGTCAATCTCCACCAGGGGCATCAGCCAATTCACCCGGTCGCGGATATCCATGGGGTCAGCCCCCTGGGGGCGGTTGTGATCGGCAAAGCCCACCGACAGCACCATCTGGCCGGCGGCCTGGGGCAGGGGGACGGGGCCGACCACGATGGGGCCATCAGTACCACGAACAAAATCGCGGCGCCACAGCGGCGCGTGGCCCGGATCATCGGGGGTGACTTGAAGGTTGACGCAACCGCCGCTGCCGACATCGCGGGCCAGGCCCACGATGCTCCAGAAGGCCTGGGCCGAAGGCGGCAGCGTGAAGGCCACCTGGGAGAGCGAGTGCATCCCCACCCCCAGGTCGGCAGACATACGGCCGACTTCCAGCAGGCCCCCGCGAACATCCAGATTGCGGCGCCAGTGCCAGAGGTAACCGGTATAGCTCTTTTCCTGCAGGGTGCGGGCCGGCAGAAGGGACAGGGGCACATCCGTGGGCCGCCAGTAATCGGAGACAGCAACTTCATCCACGGGCAGAGTCAGGGGTTCCAGGGCCCAGCCCGGCTGGACCTGCACGCAGGCCAGACTGCTTTTGGCATGGTGCCCAGCGCCGGTCTGAATCGCCAGGGGCCTGAGCATGTCGCTGCGGAAGGTGAGCGCGGCGCCGTTGCTGGCGCGGAGCCGGCCGATGAGGCCATCAGCCCGCGGACCGGGGTAGGCGTTCTGGGCCAGGACCAGATGAACCAGATCGGCCGCGGGCAGGTCCACTTCGGCCAGATCCTTGAGGGCCAGGCTGAGAATCTGCCCCTGAACCAGCACCCGCACCCCATCCCGGGTCCAGCGCAGGCCCAGGACCGATAACCGGCGGCCGTCCTTGAGGATGATGCTGTTGGGCTGGTAATCCTCCTGGACATCGTCCGTCATCAGCAGGCGACGCACGGCATCCAGACGCACGGGCAGGAGCGGCGCGGTGTTATCCGGACCTATAAAGGGGGCGGCCAGTTGCACCAGCGCATAGGCGGGAGAGCCGCCGGTGGGATCAGCGGGGCGGATTTCCGTGACTTGGCCCGGCAGGATGTCGCCGTTCTGAAAAAGGAGACGCGGGCCGGTAAGGGCCACGCTAACCGAGCGATCGCACAGCAGACGCACGGGATTGCGCGGGGCAAAGAGCGGGGTCTTGTCGAGGCGGGCAGTTTTGTCGGGATCGGCCCAGTCGGTCAAGGTGGTGGCGCCCACCTCGGTGCCGCTGCGGAGAATGGCCCAGTACCGTTCTTCGGCCTGATCCGGGCCCTGCGCGATAACCGGTCCGGCCGCCAAAGCGCTCAGGACCAGCCCCCCCACCGCCCATTTCATCAGGACCAATACGCGCATCAGATAGCCATCCCTTGGCTGAGGCCGGCAACTTGAAAGTCTACCACATTCCCCTCTGGGAATTGCCGTTGGGTCCGCCGGGGTTACATGACCGCAGCGCCGCAACGACAGACACTTAAGTGCGGGCGGCGGTGCGACGATGACGAATATGCCGCTGGTGCCGGGAATGCGGCCTGGGACGGGCCGGTATGCCGGCCGCGCTTTCGAGGTACGGAGAGACGCTTTGACGACGGTATCCAGCTCCATCCCGGTCCTGGCCGAGGCCTCCTCTACCCGCGGCGGGCAGCGGTTAACGCTGATCCGCCCCCTGGGAGGCATGCAAAGCCTGGATCTACCGGGTCTGTGGCATTACCGCGACCTGCTGTGGTCGCTGACGGCTCGGGACATCAAGGTACGCTACAAGCAAACGCTGCTGGGGGCGGCCTGGGCGGTGCTTCAGCCGGTGCTGACCATGATCGTGCTGAGCGCCGTGCTGGGGCCCCTGCTGGGCCAGGCCGCCGACCACCCCGGGGTGGCGTATCCCATCTTCCTCTATACAGGGCTGCTGCCGTGGAGCTTCTTTGCCGCGGCGGTGGGCAACGCCGCGGGCAGCTTCATCAGCAACGCGGGCATGATCCAGAAGGTGTACTTCCCGCGGCTGATCCTGCCGTTGGCCACGCTGGGCACGGCCCTGGTCGACTTCGCGATCGCCGGCACGGTGCTGGGGGGGATGATGGTGTGGTATCACACTCCTCTTTCCATGGCATGGCTCCTGGTGCCCCTGCCGCTGGCAGTGATGGTGCTGGCGGCCGCGGGCGTGGGGATATGGGTCGCCACGCTGAGCGTCACCTACCGGGATGTGCGTTACGTGGTGCCGTTTGCCCTGCAGCTTGGGCTGTTCCTGACCCCCGTAATTCTGCCCTCCCAGCGGCTGCCGGGCATTCTGCGCGGGCTGGTGTGGGTAAACCCCATGAGCGGGCCGGTGGAAACGTTGCGAGCCATCGCCCTGGGCACGCCCTTGCCGCTGGCCGAACTGGCGGCATCGGCAGCCGTGGCGCTGCTATGCCTGATGGGCGGACTGGTGTGGTACGGCCGCTCGGTGCGGCGGTTTGCCGATGTGGTGTAGCAGGTTCGGGCCAGCCCGAACCTACCCCCCAGACCCGAAACCTGAGATCTGAGGTCTGAGACTTTATGAGCGACGTGGTCATTCAAGCCGAGGGACTGAGCAAACTCTACCGGCTGGGGGCGGCGGGGCCCGGCGGCATGCTGCGTGAGGCGGTGTACGACGCGGCGGGCCGGGCCTGGGCCCGGCTGCGGCGCCGGCCGGTGGCCTCGGTACCAGTGCGCGAGGTCTGGGCCCTGAAGGATGTGAGCTTCAGCATCAAGAGCGGCGAAGTGGTGGGTTTTATCGGACGCAACGGGGCGGGCAAAAGCACGCTGCTGAAGATTCTTTCACGCATCACCTGCCCCACTCGGGGCCAGGCGTGGATCCGCGGGCGGGTGGGCAGCCTGCTGGAGGTGGGCACAGGTTTTCATCCCGAACTCACCGGCCGGGAGAACATTTTTCTGAACGGCACGCTGCTGGGCATGAGCCGGCGGGACATTGCCGGGCGGTTCGATGCCATCGTGGATTTCGCGGACATCGGGCCGTTTCTGGATACGCCCGTAAAGCGCTACTCCAGCGGCATGTACGTGCGCCTGGCGTTTGCGGTGGCGGCCCACCTGGAGCCGGAGATCCTGATCGTCGACGAGGTCCTGGCGGTGGGGGACGCGGCCTTCCAGAAAAAATGCCTGGGCAAGATGAAGGATGTGGCCAACCAGGGGCGGACGGTGTTGTTTGTCAGCCACAACCTGGGGGCGGTCAGTTCGCTGACACAGCGATGTGCCTACCTGCACGCCGGCCGGCTGCTGACTCTGGGTCCCACCGGTGAGGTGGTCAACCGTTACTACGGTGACGCAGCCGATGCCGATGGTCAGACGCTGCACCCCTTGGAGTATTACCGGCGGGACCACGAGGATGATCCGACCTTGCGGGTCACCGGTCTGGCTGTCAACGGCCTGCCGGCCCGGGTGCCGGAAGTGGCGATGCTCTCCGATTTCCACGTGGAGATCACGCTGGAGGTGTACCGGCCGGTACACGATGCCAGTCTGACCCTGATCCTGAAGAACGAATACGACCAGAAGGTGGCGATCCTGTTTTCCTGGGACCAGGGATACCGGTTCTCGGCCGCCCCGGGAACGCACCAAGTGCGTCTGCACGTGCGGGGCCTGCCGCTGGCCCCGGGGGCCTACTACGCCGACATCGGCATCTGCCAGAGCACGGCAAGTGTGCCCTTTGATGTCCTGACGGATGTGCCGCTGATCAAACTGATCAATCAACACCAGGTACCCCTGTGGCAGGAGCGGCCGTGGGGGGCGGTGCACTGGAACGAAGTGAGCTGGAGCCGGGCCGCCTGAGGCGCCGGCCGAACCCCACAGGGGCCACAGCCCCGCTAATGAGGAGCCCCGATGAGCACGCAAATCGTCTCGCCACGTCTTTTCTTCACCAAGGCCTCGCGCTGCGTGGTCAGCCGGTTCCCCGGGCTGGGGACGCGGCATTTCGTGCGCGATCACCTGCGCAAGTGGTGCGTCGATGAGGATCTGCCGGTTTACACGCGCTGGGGCTTCAACATCGGGGCCTCGCCTCACGATTACGCTTCGGCCGGAATCTTCTTTTTCGGCGACTACGACCCGGAAATGACCAGCGTCATGCAGCACCACATCCGTCCCGGCCAGCACGTGTGGGACCTGGGCACGGAACGCGGCTGGTTCACGCTGCTGATGGCGTCGCTGGTGGGCCCGCAGGGGCGAGTGGATGCCTTTGAGGCCCTGCCGGGCAATGCCGCCAAAGTCCGCCGCAATTGCCAGACCAACGGTTATGACTGGGTACACGTGCATGCCCAGGCGGTAACGGACCAGTTGGGAGTGGGGTCTTTCGTTCCGCCGTCGGACGAAGTGACGAATCATACGGCGTTTTTGCACCATTGCAGCGGGGTAGGGTATCTGACGGCGGAGGTCCGGCCAGGGACACTGAACGTACCCACCACCACGCTGGACGATTTCGCGCGCGCGACGGGGACCAGCGCCTTGCATTTCCTGAAGATGGACATCGAAGGCGCTGAATACAAAGCCCTGTGCGGGGGACGCCGCGTGCTGGAGCGGTTCCGGCCGATGCTGGCTATCGAGTACAACCGCCTGACGGCGCAGCGGGCCGGCACGACTGTGAAGCAGATCTACGACCTGGTCGCGGACCTGAGGTACGACCAGTTCACGTTCACCCGCCACTTTGAACCCTTCGATCTGGCTCGCTTCGACCAGATCCCGGATGAAGCCGCGATAACCAACGTTTACTGCTTTCCACGCCCCGTGCGGGCCCTGTGAGACCTACATGAGCGTTCTGTTCGCCATGCCGAACTGGTGCACGCCCTCGGAAGCGTGGATGCAGCGCACGTTAGCCTGCCTGGGCGACAACGTGGCCCTGATCGCGTGCCATCGGGTCCCGGCGCCGACTTGGGGCGGGCGGGTGGCGACCCTGGGTCTATGGCACGATGAGCCAGCCCTGTGGCGCCGAGCGGCGCACCGCCTGGGGCTGCCGGTGGCTTGCTGGGGGAGAAAGGTGGCGCTGCGCAACATGGCGGCGGCGATCCGCCGGCCGGGGGTGGATCGCGTTCTGATCCACTACCTGGATTTCGCCCTGCAATTCATGCCCGTCTGGCAGGAATCGAATATTCCACTGTTCGTGCATGCCCACGGATACGATGCCACCTGGGATTTGCGCCGGGACGAGCCGCCCCACGCGCGGGTTTTTCCGAATGACTATCCGGAGCGTGTGCGCGCCCTGGCACGCCGGGCCACCATCATCGCCAATTCGAAGGAAATGGTCCTTCGCCTTCAACAAATCGGCGTGCCGGCCCACGCCATTGCCCTCAAGTATTTCGGCGTGCCCGCCCCCGTCCACCCACCCAAACGCAGCTCACACGGCCGTCCCTTGAACATTCTGTACCTCGGCCGACTCGTGGATTGCAAGGGACCAGACCTGACAATCCAGGCGTTCGACCTGGCTTGCCAGCGCGGACTCGACGCGCATTTGACCATCGCGGGTGGCGGCCCGCTGCTGGCTGCCTGCCTGGCTCTGCAACGGCACTCCTCCTGCCCCGATCGCATCCGCCTGCTTGGCGAGGTCGAACCGACCACGGCCCAGAACCTGATGGTCCAGGCAGACCTCTTCACCGCCCACCATCGCAAAGGGCCGATCACGGGTCAGGAAGAAGCCTTCGGGGTCGCTTTGGCTGAAGCCCAGGCGGCTGGTCTGCCCGTTGTCACAGGCATCAGCGGTGGTGTTCCTGAAATCGTGGCGGATGGCAAGACGGGCATCCTCTTTACCCCTGGCGATGTGGACGCCCACGCACGGGCACTCTTGCGCCTGTTCAGGGATGAGTCTCTCGGCCAGAAAATGGGACAGGCCGGCTGGGCTCGTGTGCACCGGCTCTTTTCACCGCAATCGGAAACCATCACCCTGCGGCAGATTCTGGATCTGGATAGTTCCGCACCGAGCTTGGCCGGGGCGCGCTCTTGTTCGAGGGTCCGTGCAATCGGGCACGCGATGACGCTCATCGCCCAGCCGCTGCGGCGTTTACGCCACGCCGGCAAATGCGCGCTGGCTGCAATGCAATTCCGCCGTGCCCGCCGCATCTTGCTCGGTGCAGGACCGACAAAAATCCGCGGTTGGCTGGCCACGGACACACCTACGCTGGATATCACTCGCCGTGCAGACTTCCTCCGCTATTGGAATCCCTCCACACGAGACACCTTCCTGGCCGAGCATGTGTGGGAACACTTGACTCCCGAGCAGGCGCTGACCGCCCTGGCGAACTGCCTGGAGTTTCTTCGGCCCGGGGGCCATCTGCGTCTGGCCGTGCCCGATGGCCTGCATCCTGATCCGGCGTATGTCGCTGCCGTCATCCCTGACGGCCCCACGGCCGCCGCGCACGACCACCAGGTTCTCTACGACTATCGAAGCCTAAGCGTGCTGCTCCAGCGGGCCGGCTTCGCGGTGCGTCTGCTGGAGTATTGGGACGAGCACGGTGTGTTCCATCAGACCGACTGGTCCGTCCGGGACGGGCTGATCCACCGCTGTGCGAAGCTGGACTCCCGGAACCAAGGCGGCAGACTGGCTTATACCTCGCTGATCGTCGATGCCGTGAAACCCGATACGGCGCACGAGCCCACGGCGCCAAGGGCTGGCCACCAGGGTCTGCCCCGCGTCACCTTCGGCATGATCGTGCTCAACGGCGAGCCGTTCACCCGCTACAACCTGCGGGCCCTGTATCCGTTCGCCCACCAGATCATCGTGGTGGAAGGGGCGTGCCCGGCCGCCCGCGGCGTTGCCGATCCCCGCGGCCACTCCACCGATGGCACTCTTGACGTGCTTCGCGATTTCCAGCGCCATGAGGACCCCGAGCACAAGGTGATCGTGGTGACGGCTGAAGATGATGGCCACCCCGATGGCTTCTGGCCCGGGGAGAAGGACCAGCAGAGCCGGGCCTACGCCGCCCGGGCCACCGGTGACTGGCTCTGGCAGGTGGATTGCGATGAGTTTTACCGGCCACAGGACATGCAGCGCATCTGCGACCTCTTGACCTCCGACCCGGGGATAACGGCCGTAAGCTTTCACCAGCTTCAGTTCTGGGGCGGCTTCGATACAGTGGTGGATGGCTGGTATCTGCGGCGCGGGGCGGCCCAGTATCACCGGCTGTTCCGCTGGGGGCCGGGATACCACTACGCGACCCACCGCCCGCCGACGGTGGTGGATGCTTCCGGCGGAGATCTGCGGCAGGGCCGCTGGCTGACCGCCCGTGACACGCGCAAGTTGGGGATCGAACTCCTGCATTACTCGCTGGTATTTCCCGCCCAGGTGGCGGCCAAGAGCAACTATTACGCCCATGTGGACTGGACGCGTTTGAGCCAGGCCCAGAAGTGGGCCGAAGAAGTGTTCCTGCATCTGAACCACCCCTACCGCTGCCACAACGATTACCGCCACTTCGGCTGGCTGCAGCGCTATCGGGGGCAGCACCCCGCCGCCATCGAGCAGTTGCGGCAGGACATCGCCGCCGGCCGGATCGGGGTGCAGATGCGGCCCACCGGCGACCTTGAGCGCCTGGTGGATTCGCCGCTCTACCATCTGGGGATCGCGGCCCTCAAGGTTTTGGACTACCCCGTCCGATACTGGCAACGGCGCCACCGCAACGCCCTGCGTTTCGTGACGCGCCCGCTTGAGGACCCCCGGTATGTCTTGGCGCGGCTGCGCCCCGGCGGGTCCAAGCGCAAAGCCGCGTGAAAGGCGCCCGATCGCAAGGGCTGATGCCATGCTGAAGCAAGTCGCCAAAACTGTGCTGCCCGCCCCGGCGTATCGCCGGCTGCGCGCCTGGCATCAGCGGCCCCCGGCCGTGCGCTGGGGATCGCTGCGCCGGCTGACCCCGGTAAGCCGGACCTTCGGCTTCGACCGCGGCTTGCCCATCGACCGCTGCTACATGGAGCGCTTCCTGGTCAGCCATCGCCGGGACATCCGGGGGCGCGTGCTGGAAATCGCCGAACCGGTCTATACGCGAAAGTTCGGGGACGAGCGGGTGACGCAGGCCGATGTGCTGCACACGAGCGCGGGGGATCCGCAGGCCACCCTGATCGGGGACCTGGTCAGCGGAGACGGCATTCCCACCGAGGCCTTCGATTGCATCATCCTGACCCAGACGCTGGGGTTCATCTACGAGGTGCGCCAGGCCCTGCATCATCTGGCCGCGGCGCTCAAACCCGGGGGCGTGCTGCTGGCCACCTGTGCGGGGATCAGTCAGATCTCCCGTTTCGACATGGATCGCTGGGGCGACTACTGGCGCTTCACATCCCTGTCGCTGGGGCGGTTCTTTGCAGAAGCGTTTGCGCCGGGACATGTCGAGGTGAAGGCTTACGGCAACGTGCTGACGGCCACGGCGTTCCTGCAAGGGCTGGCCAGCAACGAACTGAAACCTGAAGAGTTTGACGCACAGGATCGGGATTACGAACTGCTGCTGGGTGTCCGGGCGGTCCGTACCCCCAGGGAGGGGCCATGAAGACCGCATTTCAAGAACAGGTCTCCAGAATCCTGGCCTGGTGCCGGACCGGCGCCTGCATCCTGGCGTATCACCGTGTGGCGGAACTGGCGACCGACCATGACCAGTTGGCGGTGACGCCCGAGCAATTCCGCCAGCAGATGAGCATCGTGCGCCGGCACTACCGGGTCATGGGCGTGGCGGACCTGACGGCCGCCCTGTGCCGCGGCCAGGCGCCCGGGCGCGCCATGGTGGTGACCTTCGACGATGGCTATGCCGACAACTTCACGCACGCCCTGCACATCCTGGAAGAGTTCGAAGTGCCGGCCACGGTGTTCGTCACCGCGGATATGGTCGGGTCGGCGCGCGCCTTCTGGTGGGATGAGCTGGACAGCTTGATCTCCAGCGCCGGTGCGGCCGCGGGGGTTGGGCCCGTGCCGCAGGACCTGCACAGTGTCTTGAAAACGCTGCCGGCGCCCCAGCGCGACCGCATGCTGAGGGATCTGGCCGCCCGGCAGGGCGTGGCGCGGGAGAACCAGTTGGCCCGCACGGCCCTGACCCACACGCAATTGAAGCAACTGGCCGCCCACCCGCTCATCGAAATCGGGGCCCACACGCTGAGCCACCCCCAGTTATCGGCCCTGAACCCGCAAGAGCAGGACCACGAGATCACCCAGGGCAAGCGGGTCATCGAAGCATGGCTGGGGCGGTCGGTGAACAGCTTCTCCTACCCCTTCGGGGGCCGGCGCGACTGGAACGCCACGACACGGCGCCTGGTGCAGACAGCCGGCTTCAGCGCCGCCTGCACCACGGTGCCCGGACTGGTCACCCGCGCATGCGACCCGCTGGCCCTGCCGCGCTGCCTGGTGCGGGCCTGGAGCGGCGCGGCCTTCCAGCAACGGCTGGCGGCGTTTTCGCAGGAAGCCAAGCGGATGAGCCCCCCCTGGAAGATGTCGCGCGGCGCCCGGGCCCGGGTCGCGTGAGCTCCGACATGCACATTGTCCAGATCAATGCCACGGACGGACGGGGCGGGGCGGGCCAGGTGGCCCGTCGGCTGCACGAGGCCTATCGCCGGCGCGGTTTGACCTCCACCCTGGTGGCGGGCCGTAAGGACGGTCAGGATCCTCAGACGATCGTCTTGCCGCACGATGCCTGCCTCCCGGCCGCCCGGCGCTGGGCCCTGGCCCTGGCACGGCGGCTGGAGGCACGGCAGGGCTCGGTGCTGGCTCATCTGCCGGGGGCCTGGCGCATTGCGCAACGGCTGCGCCGCACGGTGGAGCCCGGGCGCCAGCGTGCCCTGGCCTTGGGCCATGAAGACCTCCCTGCCCCGGCGAGCGCCCGACTGCTGGAACTGCTGCCCAACCGGCCTGATGTGCTGCACGCCCATAACCTGCATGGTGGCTGGTTTGACCTGGAGGCCCTGCCGCTTCTGGGTCGCGAAGTCCCGCTGCTGCTGACGCTGCACGATGCCTGGCTGCTGTCGGGGCACTGTGCCCACAGCTTTGAGTGCCAGCGCTGGCGGCACGGCTGCGGAAACTGCCCGGACCTGAACATCTTTCCGGCGCTGGCGGCCGACGGCACGGCTTACAACTGGCAGCGCAAGCGCGCGATCCTGGCCCGGTGCCGGCTGCACGTGGCCACCCCGTGCCGGTGGCTGATGGGAAAAGTGGAACAATCGCTGCTGGCCCCAGGCCTCGTGGAAGCCCGCGTGATCCCCAACGGCGTGGACCTGGAAGTATTCCGGCCCAGGGACCAGGCGGCGGCGCGGGCCGCTGCGGGGCTGCCGGCGGAGGCGCGGATCGTGCTCTTTGCCGCCGACGGAATCCGCCGCTCGCCGTGGAAGGATTTTCAGACCCTGCGCCAGGCCCTGGCCCGGCTGGGCGGGCAGCGGTGGGACCGGCCTCTGCTGCTCTTGGCGGTCGGCGAAGAGGCCCCGCCGGAAAACCTGGGGGCGGCCACGCTGCGTTTTGTGCCGTTTGTGCCCGAGCCCCGGGCCCTGGCCGTCTACTACCAGGCGGCGGATGTGTACGTACACGCCGCCCGCGCCGACACCTTCCCGAACACGGTGCTGGAGGCCCTGGCCTGCGGCCGGCCCGTCGTGGCCACGGCCGTGGGCGGAATCCCCGAACAGGTGCAGGACGGCCGGAGCGGCCTGCTGACAAGCCCCGGTGACCCGGCCGCCCTGGCTGTGGCGCTGGCCCAAATCCTGGGCGATCCCCAGCGCCGCCGGATCATGGGAGACCAGGCTGCCGAGGATGCCCGGCGCCGCTTCAATCTCCAGCGCCAGGTGGACGATTACATCCAGTGGTATCGCAGCCTGGCGGCGGGGGCGCCCCCGTCACGTCAGGCCGCGTGAAAGCATGACCCCGCAACGCAGACCGACTTTGTTCTGGTACCGACCATGGCTCTACCCGGCATCAGTGTCATCATGCCCTCGTTCAACCAGGCCGCGTTTCTGGAGCAGGCGATCCAGAGCGTCCTGGCCCAGGGCTATCCGCACCTGCAATTCGGGATCGTCGATGGCGGCTCGACGGATGGCAGCGCGGCCATCATCGAGCGCTACCGCCACCGGCTGGACTTTGCCATCGTCGAACCGGATCGGGGCCAGTCGGATGCGCTCAACAAGGGGCTGGCCCGGGCCCGGGGTCAGGTGCTGGGCTGGCTGAATTCGGATGACACGCTGCTGCCCGGGGCCCTTTTGACCGTGGGCGGATGGTTCGCCGCCCATCCCCAAAGCCTCTGGCTGATCGGGCGGGCGCGGCGCATCGACGCCGCCGGGCGGAATCTGGGCCCCTTGCGGCCGGCGGGGTTGTTTTCGGCGGCCGGGGCGCTCTTACGGGATGTGCCCTTTTGCATTCCCCAGCCCGCGACGTTCTGGCGGCGACCCCTGAGCGACCGCGCCGGCCTGCTGGATGTGAACCTGCATCACGCGATGGATTTCGATCTGTGGGTGCGCTTCTTCCTGGACGGGGCCGAGCCCGACCTGCTGGATGCCGAACTGGCCACCTATCGCGAGCATCCGGGCAGCAAGACCTGCACGCAGGCCAATGCCTTCATCCGCGCTCTGATCCAGATCGAGAAGCGCTATCTGCCGCGGCTGAACCCGCAGCAGCAGCAGACCTTGCGCCGGCGTCTCGGGTACCAGCGGCGGGCCTTGGCCACGCGCCAGCCGCGCGGCGAACTATGGGCCCAGGTCCTGTATCACCCCTGGTGGCTGCTGTCGCAGCAGATCCGCCAGGCATTGGCGGCCTAGGGGAAAATCATGGGTATCGCGGGTACGTTCACGGGCGACCCCCATTTTGAGCCGCCCGGATTCAGCGCCCCGCCCAATGCGACCCCGCAACGGGCTGGATGGCAGGGCGGTCCGATAATCAGGCGGGCTCGGCCTTTATTGAAATCCCTCAAAAGATGCCGCCTGTGCCGTTTAGGCACCTTGGGGAATGACCGATAGGTCCCATGGCCGGTTGCGGCTGTGCCTTGGTGTTCCACCGGTCATCACAGGAGCCGCCTCATGACGCTGCCGCGAATCTCGATTGTCACCCCGTGTCTGAACCAGGTTGACTACATCGAACGCGCCATCTGCAGTGTGCTGGACCAGGGGTACGACAACCTCGAGTACCTCTTGGTCGATGGCGGATCGGCCGACGGCAGCCTCGACATCATCAATCTCTACCGGGACCAGGTGACCTTCATCAGTGAACCCGACACGGGGCCGGCCCAGGCCGCCAACAAGGCTCTGGCCCACGCCACGGGGGATATCGTGGGCATTCTGGCCGCGGACGACCTCTATCTGCCCCAGGCCCTGAACACCGTGGCCGGCCTGATGGCCCCCGGCAACGGGGTGGATTGGCTGGTCGGCCGGGCGCTCCGGATCGACAGCCGCGACCAGCCCCGGGGAGAAATCGAGCCGGGCGATCCCGGCTCTCTGCTCGCGTTCCTGATGCACGATTCGGGGCCCCTGCCTTCGGCCGCCACGTTCTGGCGGCGTGATTTCTTTGCGGCGTACGGCCCGCTCAACGAGCAATACCAGTTCACCTGGGATTACGAATACTGGTGCCGCCTGCTGGCCCAGGACCGCCGGCCGCGCCTGACCTCGCAGGCCCTGGCGGCCAAGCGCGAGCATGCGGCCAGCCGCACCGCCTTGAACACGGTGCAGGAAGGCCTCGAACATATCCAGGCCGCCCGCCAGTACGCGGGATACCTGCCCGTGGCCCAGCGCTATGCCCTGTGGCGCAACTGCGACCAGCGCGAACGCATCTACGCCCTGGCCCAGGCTGAACTGCACGGCCAGGAAGCGCGGCAGTTCATCTGGCGCGAACTGGTACGCCACCCGTGGTGGCTGGCCAATAACTCCATCCGCCACGCCATCATGCACGGCGCGCACCGGCCCGAGCCGACCTTGACACCGGCGCGACGGGCGGCTTGAGAGCCACGCTCACTGCGCCCGTGCCACTTTTTCCACGACGAAGCCGGGCACGCCGCCGCGGTCCACCAGTTTGCCGGTAACGGTGACCTTGTCGGCCGCCATGCCGCGGACCTGCTCGTAGGCCTGGGGATGCTCGTGGCTGCCCACCAGGAGGTAGGCTTTGTCCCCGACCAGGAGCCCGGCCGGTTCGCCGGCCTTAAGGCACATCGCGGCGCAGGCCGCATGGCCGCGTCCATGGGCGCCCGCGGTAAGGTAGCAGCTCATGTCCAGCACTTCGCCCGTCAGCGTGTGGTGAGGGGCATCGGTCTTGCCCATCGCCCGGGCCGACCACATCAAGCCGCTGATCACACCTACCGCCAGCACGGTCAATCCGATCTGCCAGGTGCGTTGCATGAGAACCTCCGTTCGTTGGGCCGAAACGCCGGGGCCGCTGCCGCCGGGACTTCGGCAGGTTGGTGGTTCGAACGGGGGATTGAAGGTCGCAGCACAGCCCGATTCAAGCGTGCCAGGTCCATTTGAGCCACAGGGCGTTAAGAACCACACTGATGGAGGAGAAGGCCATGGCCCCGGCGGCGAGCATGGGATCCAGCCGCCCCGCCATGGCCAGGGGGATCAGGACCAGGTTGTAAATGAAGGCCCAGAAGAGGCCGGCGTAGATGCGGCGCATAGTGGCCCGCGACAGGCGGATGGCCCGGGGCAGGGCCCAAAGATCATCGGCGACCAGCACGATGTGCCCGGCTTCCTGGGCGATATCGGTGCCCCCGCCGGCGGCGGCCACGGCCAGACCCACATCGGCGGCCGCCAGGGCGGGAGCGTCGTTGATGCCATCGCCCACCATGGCCACCACGGCCCCGGTGTTCTGCAGGTCGCGGACCTTGGCTTCCTTGTCGGCCGGGAGCACCCCGGCCAGCACATCCTCGATGCCCGCCCCCCGGGCCACAGCCCGGCCGGTGGCGGCGTTGTCGCCGGTCATGAGGGTGACTTTCAGGCCCAGGCGGCCCAGTTCGGCGACCACCTCGGCCGCCTCCTCGCGCGCTTCGTCGGCCAGAGCGATCAGGCCGCTGGCTTGGCCATCCACGGCCACGATGACGACGGTCTGTCCCTGCTCCTCAAGCTGCGCCGCAGCGGTCTTGGCGGCCTCCAGGCCCTGCACCCCCTGTTCCCGAAGCGTCTGGGACTTGCCGACCAGAACGCTGCTGTCGCCGACCCGGCCACGCACCCCGCCGGCGGTGATGGCCGCAAACTGCTGCGCCGCGGTCATATTCAGGCCGCGCTCCTGGGCGTAGCGCACGATGGCCCGGCCCAGGGGGTGCTCGCTGCCCTGCTCCACGCTGGCCGCCAGGGCCACCAGACGGTCCTCATCCATGCCCGGCAAGAGAGGGTGGACTTGGGTCACAGCCGGACGGCCGGTGGTAAGGGTGCCGGTTTTGTCCAGAATGATGTGGGTAAGCCGGCCGGCGCGTTCCAAGGCGGCGGCATCCTTGATGATGATGCCCAGACCGGCTCCCAGCCCGGTACCGACCATGATGGCGGCGGGCGTGGCCAACCCCAGGGCACAGGGGCAGGCCACAATGAGCACGGCCACCAGGGCCGTTAAGCCGGCCGACCACTGGCCCGCCCCCAGGCCCCAACCGGCCAGGGCCAGCAGGGCCAGCAGCATCACCACGGGCACGAACACCCCGGCCACCGCATCGGCGATGCGCTGCACGCGGGCTTTGGAGCCCTGAGCCTGACGCACCAGTTCCACAATCTGGGCCAGCACGGTCTGGCTGCCCGTGCGCTGGGCACGGAAGTGGAATGCCCCATCGCGATTGAGCGTGCCGCCGATGACGCTGCTGCCGGGCGAAACCTCCTCGGGGATGGATTCGCCGGTGACCATGCTCTGGTCGATGGCGGAAGCCCCATCGAGGACCACCCCATCCACCGGCACGCGCTGGCCGGGGCGGACGATCACCACATCGCCGGGCTTGACCTCGGCCACGGGGATCTTCACCTCGTGGCCGTGGCGCACCACGGCCGCCTCCGGCGGCTGGAGACTGATCAGGCCGCGGATGGCCGCGGCCGCACTGTGCCGGGCGCGGGCTTCGAGCAGCTTGCCCACGCTGATCAGAACGAGGATGACCACGGAGGTGTCGAAGAAGACGACCGCCGAATGGGGCAAAATGCCGGCGCCTCCGGTCAGGGCGCGGACCATGACCCCGGCGCTGTACCCGTAGGCCACGGTGGTGCCCAGGGCCACGAGGGTATCCATGTCGGCGCGACCGTGCCTGAGCGATTTGAGAGCCCCGCGGTAGTAGGGCCAGCCCAAGAGAACCTGCACGGCCGTGGCCAGGGCGAACTGCACCCACGGGGACCATGCGGGATCCCGGAAGAACATGGCCAGAACGACGACGGGCGCCCCCAGCACGGCCCCCGCTACCAGGCGCCAACCCCAGTCACCCGCGGGGCCGTGCCGGTGTCCAGCCGCCGGAGCGGCGCCGGCCGGGGCGCGCTCGGGGCCGGCCGGGGGCGGCCCGGTCGCCAGAGCGGCACTGGCGGCCGAGGCATCTTCGGCCTCGTAGCCGGCTTCCTGAACGGCCTGAATCAGACGGGCCACGGGCGCCTGGGCCGGGTCGTGGACCACGGTGGCCTGTTCCATGGCTAGATTGACGCTGGCGCGGGCAACGCCCGGCACGGCGGCCAAACCCTTTTCCACGTGGTTCACGCAACCGGCGCAACGCATCCCGCGTACATGAAGGGTGGTGGTCTGCATACCCTTATTTTAGTCGTACCATTACACTGGTGATATGCCTAATCGACGGTTCATCCTGCCGCTGACCCTGATCTGCCTCGCGCTGGTCCTTGTGCTTTACCTGGTTCAGCGGCCGAGCCGCCCCAGCAGCAATAAGAAAACACCCGCCAACCCCGCCTTGAGCCCGGGCCTGGCCCCCGACCTGAACAACACTACGGGCACCCCCGGAAATCCCGGGGCCCCGGGAACCCCCACGGCCGGCCGCATCCAGAACCAATACGCCGTGGAGACGGTCAACTCCCGGGGCCAGCTCATCCAGTTCTTCGGCCAGACCTATGAGCCCCTGGCCAACGGGCAGGCGCGGGTCACGCGGCCCGTCGTGCGCATTCACCTGACGCCCACCCGCATCATCGAAATCCGCGCCGATGCGGGGTCCATCCTGGCCCCCGAGAACCACCCGCGCTCGGGCAGCCTTCAGGGACACATCGTGCTGTCCCTCTTCGATGGGATACCGGGGCAGGTGGTGAATCTGCGGCCGGATTCGCCCGATCTGGCCATGCGGCTTTATATGGATACCGCTCAGTTCGACCTGGAACTGGGGCAGATCGACTCCACCGGACAGGTGCATGTCACGAGCGCCCGCTTTGACTTTCAGGGCAACGGCCTGTCGCTGTCCTACAACCAGCTCAAGCGGCGCATTGACCACCTGGAAGTGTTTCAGGGACGGATTCTCCGCATCAAGACCGACAGTGGCACAGGCGCCTCGCCTGTGTCTTCCGGCGGCAGCGGTTCCGGGAGTCCGGCGGCCCGCCCCGGGACCGGATCGCCGGTGGTTTATTACCAGGCCAAGCTTGCCGGGGATGTGACGCTCAAGAATCAGGACGCCACGCTGACTGGGCAGACCCTGACGGCCATCTTCAGCCTCCAGGACCGGGCCCGGCAGGCGGCCGAAGCGACGGGCACCAATCCGGCCAGCGACCCATCCGGGGCTGGGACCCCCGGGAAACCGGCACGGGCCACGGCGTATATCGGGCCGGACGGCTCGCTCTGCCGGCCGAGCCCTTCCGATCTGATTGTTACCTGGTCGGGCCGGCTGACGGTCGACCCGTTGGACCGCACGCCTCCGGAACTGACCAGTGCCAGGGACGCCCTGCTGACCATCAGCGGCAGCAGAACCCGGTCGGTGAAAATCCGCACGGTGCGTCAGGACCACATCACGGCGGGAGAGGTGGATTTCCTTCTGTCCTCGGCGCGCGTGCGCTTTGTGGGGGACCCGCAGGTCGCCATCACCTCACCGGAACTGGGGACGCTGCGGGCGCCTTCGCTGGTGATCAATCAGGTGGCCGGCACGGGTGTGATCATGGGCGGCGGTGTGCTGCGGGCCCAGGCGGCCCCCGCCCCCGGAACTGGCGCCCCTGGATCGCCCGCAACCTCGGAAAATACCGGAACCGAACTCACCGCGGCCGGGCTGCCAGCAGGGATGAGTGTGGCCTGGACCAAGCGCCTGGACCTGACCTTCTACCAACGTAACGCCGGCGCAGGCGGCTCGGGCCTGATCCACCTCAAGGCGATCAAGACCGCCAGTTTCAGCGGCGATGTCAAAGTGCTCCATCCCGACATGAACCTTTCGGCCGACGCCCTGGTGGTCGGGCTGACCGCCCCCAGCGCGGGGCATAAGCAGTCGCTGGACCAGATTGCCGCAGCCGGGCACGTGGTGGTGGAGGCACGCGGCACAGCCGATCAACCGGCCACCACGATCAAGTCCGATCAACTGGCGGTGGACCTCGCCCACGCCCCCGCAGCCGAAGGGGGCCGACTGGTGCCGCGGCAGTTCCGCGCGATCGGCCACGTAGAGACCCTAACGGCTGGGCGGCGTCTGCAGGCCGACAGCCTGCTGGCGACACTCGAGCCCCTGACGGGGGCCCAGGCCAGCGACGGGCGCCCGGCCGCCCGCATCACCCAGATCATCGCCCGCAACCACGTGCGCATCGATGTGGACGAGCCGCGCACCACGCTGACCGGCAGCCAGGCCGTGGCCGATGTGGGCCAGGACACGCTGACGCTGACCGGCGATGCCCGGCACGAAGCGACGCTGGCCCAGGCCGACGGGGCCCTGACGTCGCATGAGATCATCTTCCATCAGAAGGAGCAGCGTGTGGATGTGCCCGGGCCGGGGGCCTTCGTGTTTATCGATCACCGGCAGGTGGGCGACCAGGACCACCCGGTGCGCGTCGATACGCAGTGGAAGAAGAGCATGGTGTTCGACAACCGCCGGGGACAGGCCCGCTTCCTGGGCTCGGTGGTCACCGACAGCCGGACCCAACGCGATGCCACGCGGCTGACCTGTAATGATCTATTGCTGTCGTTCGATACGGGCCCGAACGCAGCCCCCGGAATGTCCGCGTCATCCGGCGAAACCGGGGGCCAAACCGGGGGCCAAACCGGGGGCCAATCCGGGGGCCATTCCGGGGGCCATTCCGGGGGTCATTCCGGGGGTCATTCCGGGGGTCATTCCGGGGGTCATTCCGGGGGTCATTCCGGGGGCGCCGAGGCCCGGCGGCGGACCAATACGCTGCGGCGCATCAAGAACATTGCGGCCGTGGGGAACGTGGCCTTCCGCAGCGAGCAATACCTGGACCCGCAGTTAGCCACGCTGGGCACGCGGCTGACCATCCTGGGGCCGGACCTGATCTTCGAAAACGCCCATCAGTCGGTGCAGGTGGTGGGGCCGGGCAAAATGCTGTTCGAGGACTACCGGCCAGCGCCGGGGCATGAGACCGGCAAGGGTGCGGGCAATGACCTGGCGGATGCTCTGACGGGTGGCACTGCGGCCGGCCCGTTCGCCGGCGGGCGGGGGCAGACCCTGTTCACCTGGAAGGGCCGGTTGACCTTCGATGCGGGTCAGAACGACATGATCATCGACGACACGGTGAAGATGACGCACCAGCCCGAAAAGTCCAACGAGGTGGTGCAGATGGACTGCCGGCGTCTGGAGGCGGACCTCAAGCCTACTCCCGGAACCACCCCGGGGGGAATGAGCGGCTGGGTAAGCGGGGTGGCGCCCACCCCGCAACTGGAAAAGGTGACGGCCACGGGGCAGGTGGTGCTGGTGATCCCGCCGCGCACCATCCGCACGGACAAGCTGGTGTTCACCGCGGCCGACCAGAATATCCAGCTTCAGGCCGACCCGGGCCGCTTTACCGAAATCGTGGAGCAGGGCAAGAACGAGCCGATCACGGCCGGGGGGTTCGCGTGGAACCTGCTCAAGAAGCAGCTCACCATCACCGACCCCGGCCCGGGACGCATGCCGGTGAAGTAGGGCACGCGGTTGCGTGTCTGTCGGCAGGTTCGGCCCTGGCCGAACGTCGTGGCGACCGCCGCAAACCCAGATGTTCGGGCAAGCCCGAACCGACCGGGGAGAGGTCCGGCCAGGGCCGAACCTACTTGGGCGCCTGGTACCGCGGGAACAGGGGGTCGCCCTGGGCGATGGTGGCGCCGGGTTGGAGTTGGCCCCACTGGCACCACTGGGCCAATTGGCCCCGGCCGGCACTGGCTTGCATCTGTTGGGCGTAGTCCAGCCCCATCCGCCGCCAGATTTCCTCGCACTTGTGCGGGATCACCGGCCACAGCAGCAGGGAAGCGATGCGCATGGCCTCGGCGCAGTGGTAAAGGATGGTGCCTACCCGGGGCAGATTCGCGGCGTCTTTGGCCAGCTTGAACGGGGCGGTCTGCTCGATGTAGTTGTCGATCGAGCGGATCAGCCCCTGGGCCGCCGCCCCGCCGCCGGCCAGGTCGATGCCTTCCAGTGCCTTGGTGAAGGCCGCCAAAGCCTCCTCGGCCCCATGACCGTAGGGCTGGCTTTCGGCCACGGCCGCCGCGGGCGAGGGCACCCGGCCTGCGAAATACCGGTTGGTCATGTTGCTGATGCGGGAAAAACAGTTGCCCAGGGTATTGGCCAGGTCGGTGTTGTACACCTCGATGAACTTGGCCTCGGCGAAATCCGCATCCGTCGTCCCCAAGGGGCCCTGGGTGGCCAGAAAGTAGCGCAAGGCATCGAGGCTGAACGTCGAGATGTAGTGGTCGATCCTCGCCAGGTCTACGAAGTTGCCCAGCGACTTGGACATCTTCTGCCCTTCGCTGATCCAGAAGCTGTGGGCGTACACCCCCCTGGGCAGGCGCACCCACTCATACCCCGGGCACTTCTTGAGCGCCAACAGCAGCGCCGGCCAGATGGCGGCGTGGAACCAGAGAATGTCCTTGGCGATCAGGTTCGTGACCCCTGCTTCCCAGTACGGCCGGCGCTCGGGCGTGTCTACATAGGTGAGGTAGTTGAACAGGGCATCGATCCAGACGTAGATGGTCTGGTCGGGATCGCCCGGCACCGGAATGCCCCAGCCGCCGGTGCCGGTGCGGGAGATGGGCACATCCTTGGCCTCGGCCAGGCGGTTGAGAATCTCATTGCACCGGGCCTCCGGGCGGACGCTGAACTCCCCCGCGCGGATGGCGGTGGCCACCGCCTCGCGGTAGCTTTCGAGCTTGAAGAAGTAGTTCTTCTCCTTCTTCCGCACCAGGGGTTTGCCGTTGATGGGGGACTTAAAGCCGTATTCCTGGGCCTTGGAGTCGGTGACGTACTCCTCCTGCCCCGCGTCGTACCAGCCTTCGTATTCACCGGCGTACACATCGCCGGATTTCAGGAGCGCCGCCACATACGCGGTCACCTTGGCCTTGTGCCGCTCCTGGCTGGTGCGCACGAAATCGTTGTTCGTCATCTGAAGGCGGGCGAAAGTCTCCTGGAACACGGCCGCGTTCTGGTCGGCCCACTGCTGGGGCGTCAGGCCGCGTTCGGCCGCGGCGTCCGAGACCTTGGCGGCGTGTTCATCCACCCCGGTGAGGAAGAAGACATCATCCCCCTTAAGGCGGTGATAGCGGGCCAGCACATCAGCCACGGTGGTGGTGTAGAGGTGGCCGATGTGGGGCCGGTCGTTGACGTAGTAGATCGGCGTGGTGACGTAATAGCGCTCGGTAGGCATAAGGCTCTCGATTGTAATGGGATTGGGCGAGGAAGGAGACACGGGCGCATGGACGATTGATCCGCTCACGCAGGGCGGTGGGCTAACACCAGCGGGCAGCCACCGCCTCAAGCCAGGAGCCTCCCGGCCTTCTGACCGGTCTGCCCCTGCCCGCGATGGCCCGGCGCGTTATGCTGGTGCGCGCCGCGTCTGAGGGCCAGTGAACCAGCGCTGCCGCCCCGGAACATGACCGCATGCCGGGCCAAGGTGCCCTCCTGGTCTAAGACCGCTAGTGTAGTGATGCATAATTAATGCAATATACACCCCCGCGTTGCGTTGTACCTTCCACCCAGGGAGGATCAAGCCATG
>JAJXSS010000181.1 GCA_021784455.1 Planctomycetota bacterium | reverse complement strand
GGCGGCCCTGCACTTGACCGCCCACGCGTTCCATGGAGACTGGAACTACACGCTTACGCCCCGGTAGATCAACTGTTCAGGTTATTGTTGAGCGCGCCCTTAGGCCGATAATCACACCGATGACCCGCATGAACCGTCCTTCGTACCTGGTCATCACGGCAATCGGCTGTTGCATGGATGCCTCCACCTTAGATCTAAGAGCACACAAAAATGGGCCAAGGATCCTCTGTCGCAGACTTTCCGGATAGTACCTCACCCCAAGTTACGCAACAAAACGATGCGCCGAAGTAATGTTGTAAGGAACACCGGACATTCCAGGCTGGGCAATGGGACGTCCACACTTTGTCTGGCTCCCCCTCTTCCAGTCCGCATCTTCTCTGGACCGGGTTTCAGGCGACAGGCCAGGCCGATGGAGTGCAGCGCCGCCCGGGCATCAACCACGGCGTTGCGACCTTTGCTCGGCCCGCAATGGGTTAGAATTCGACGCACCATGAAGCGATGGACGATCGAGCAGTCGAGGGCATGGGCGAACCCGCAGCCGTGCCCCGCCAGCCGCGCCCAGAAGACATGCTGGACGGCCCCATCCCGCAGCCTGACCATCCGCCCCCCCATGCCAAACCCGCCCGGATCAGCCGCGCAAGGCCCGAAGGCCGATTTGACATTTGCCCTGCGCCCGTTTGCTACGCATAATTCTAAGACTTACCCCGAGGTGTTGATGGCCCGCAAGCGACGCAAGATTGGTGAAATCCTCAAGGACTGGCGTCTGGTCAACGATGCCCAGATCGAAGAGGGGCTCAAAGCTCAGACCACTACCGGCAAACGGCTGGGTGAAACCCTGGTCGATCTGGGTTACGTCTCTGACAACGATGTCGCCAAGGCCCTGGCCACCCAGTTCGAGATGGAATTTCTCGATCTGGATGCCCCCAATGCCTTTCAGCGCGAGAACATCAAGCTCATTCCCACCGACCTGATCCGCAAGTACCTCATTCTGCCCCTGGAGAAGAAGGATGGCCGGTTGAAGCTCGTGATCCATGACCCCATGGATCTCGACACCCTGGACACCCTGCGCTTCCGCCTCAACTGCGAACTGGACACCGTTCTGGCCTCCAAGGCCAAAATCAAGGAGTACATCGACCAGATCCTCTCCGAAACCCGGGCCAGCATCGACGCCACCGTGCGCGAAATGAGCGTGGATCGCAGCGGGGCCTCCATCGATGTGCAGGCCGCCCCGGCCGAGGGCCAAGAGGAGCAGGTCGAAGACGCCCAGACCGCCCCCATCATCCGCCTGGTCAACCAGATCATCGACGACGCCGTGCTGGGCCGGGCCTCGGATATCCATATCGAGCCGTTTGCGGAAAGTGTCCGGCTGCGCTTCCGCATCGACGGGGTGTGCCATGAACGCGATGCCTTGCCCAAGCGCGTCCAAAGCGCGGTGCTGGCCCGCATCAAGATCATGTCCGGCATGAAGGTCGAGGAGAAACGCGTCCCCCAGGATGGCCGCATCAAGAAGAAGGTCGGCGGCGAGGTCATCGACTTCCGCGTCGCCTGTTGCCCCAGCTACCACGGGGAATCCATCGTCATGCGCATTCTGCGGCCGGAATCGGCCCAGATCGGCTTGGTCGCCTTGGGCATGCGCGAGGACACGCTGGAAACCTTCAACCGCATTATCCGCCGCCCCAACGGCATCTTCCTGGTCACCGGGCCCACCGGCTCGGGCAAGACCACCACGCTGTACTCGGCCCTGGATGTGCTCAACCGCCCCGACCGCAAGATCATCACGGCCGAAGATCCTGTGGAATACATGATCAAGGGTATCAACCAGTGCCAGGTCAATGAGTCCGTAGGCCTGACCTTCGAAAAGATTCTCCGGGCCATGCTGCGCCAGGCGCCCAACATCGTGCTGGTGGGCGAAATCCGCGACAAGGCCGTGGGCGAGGTCGCCATCCAGGCCGCCCTTACCGGCCACCTGGTCTTTTCCACTCTGCACACCAACGACGCTCCCAGCGCCATCACCCGCCTGATCGACATGGGCATCAAGCCCTTCCTGGTGGCCAGTTCTATCCAGGCCATCCTGGCCCAGCGCCTGGTGCGCATGCTGTGCCCCAAGTGCAAGCAGCCGGATCCCGATCCCGATCCGCGCTTGATGAAGCTGCTGGGATTGACCGCACGCGATCTGGAAGGCAAGACCGTGTATAAGCCCGTGGGCTGCCAGAACTGCGGCAAGACCGGCTACCGCGGCCGCCAGGGGATCTACGAGCTGATGATCATGAACAACGAGCTGCGCGAGCTGGCCTTCCGCCGCTCCCCACTCAGCCAGATTCGCGCGGCGGCCCAGGCCTCCGGCATGCGTAACCTGCTCGGCGACGGTCGGCTGAAAATTCTCGATGGCATGACCACCCTGGATGAGGTCTCCAAGATCACCCAGGTGTCCGGCCTGGTCGACATGGAGGAGGAGGAATCCACCGCCGCCGCCTGACCCCGGAAGGGTTGACCGGTTAACTGGTTGATCAGTTGATCGGCCGACGGGTTCGGGAGAAACCTTGCCTCCGACCACCACCGGCGGGCACTTGGAGACTAACCACCAGACCCGAGACCTCAGACTCTGACCGCTTAACCGATCAACAGATCAACCAGCTATGTCCACCATCCACATTGACCGCCTGCTCGATGTCGTCGTGAAACAGGGGGCCAGCGACCTGCACCTGACCGTAGGCAAGCCCCCCACCCTGCGCATCCGCGGGCACCTTCAGGAAATCCGGACCAAGGTGCTGGAGCCGGCCGATACGGTCGCCCTGATGAAGTCCATCGCCCCGGAACGCTCCCAGAACGAGCTTCAGGAGGAGGGCGGCAGCGACTTTGGCTTTGCTTTTGGCGATGCGGCCCGCTTCCGTGTGTCCATCTTCAAGGTCAAGGGCAATGTGGCCGTGACTCTGCGGCAAATCCCCAACCGCCTGCTGTCGTTCGATGAGATCGGCTTGCCCCCCATTGTCAAAGAGCTTTGCCGCCGGCCGCGCGGCCTGTTCCTGGTCACCGGCCCCACCGGCTCGGGCAAAACCACCACCTTGGCCACGATGGTGGATTACGTCAACTCCAACTTTGACCGCCATATCATCACCATCGAAGACCCCATCGAGTACTACTTCCAGCACAAAAAAAGCATCGTCAACCAGCGCGAAGTCGGCGTCGATGTGCCCAGTTTCGCCGAGGCCCTGCGCCGCGCTCTGCGTCAGGATCCCGATGTGATGCTGGTGGGCGAAATGCGCGACCTCGAAACCATCGAGGCCGCCATTCGGGCGGCCGAAACCGGCCACCTGGTGTTCGGAACCCTGCACACCAACAGCGCCGGCGGTACCATCAACCGCATCGTGGATGTGTTCCCCGTGGCCCAGCAGAACCAGATCCGGACCCAGCTCTCGATCAGCTTGGTGGCAGTCCTCAGCCAGCAGCTCCTGCCCCGCATCGACCGCAAAGGAATGGTCGCCGCCTACGAGTTCCTTGTTGTCACCCCGGCTATCTCGAATCTGATCCGTGATGCCAAAACCTTCCGTATCGACTCCGTGATTCAGACCGGTAAAAAGTTCGGCATGCAGCTCTTGGATGACCACCTGTGGGATATGTATAGCAAGGGCATAATCGGGACTGAGGACCTCGTCGACAAATGCCGCGACCGGACTGCCATGGTGGACAAACTGCACGCCGCAGGCCGTAGCGTCGGAAGAATGGAACTGGACCTGCCTGAAGATGAGGCCGATTCAGCATCCGCAGCGAAGCGCTGACTTGCTCGTCCCCAACCAACCCGCCGGCACTTATCGGGAACAAAATGCCAGATTGGCGGATTGCTGTTTGCCGAAATCCAATTGTCAATATAATATTGATGCAAGCACATGGGTTGAACTCGCCGATCTGTGTTATATGATGTAGTAGTCAGGTTCTAGAAGACATTGTTTTGTTGGATCTTAAATCGAAGCCCTGATTACGAGAGGCGCTAAATAAAAGGCAATTGGATTTCGGTCAACAGTGTACGATGGAATCATCCGCAGAATTCGAGCTTGGTTTATTGATACCCATACATTCCCGAATGAAGCTCGAATCCTGCCGAGTTGGCCCGCCTGATACCTGCCTGACAACCCCGACTGACCCGCCATTGACCCGCCATTATTGATTCTCCCTGACATCCTGATGCTTTTAAGTCGGCAAGTGGCGTTATCGTGGCTGAGTTGCCCTTGCCGACCCGATTGAAGGCCGGTGGGCTTGCGCAACTTACGGTATGAGCGGTTGTAAAGGCAGGACTCATGGCTGAAAAGGACGTCAAAAACGAGTTGAAGGGCCAGCGTCTGGGCCGCATCCTCACCAAGATGGGAAAGGTGAAGCGCGAGCAGGTGCACGAGGCCCTGGAATTGCAGAAGCAGCAGCGCCGGCCGCTGGGCCAGCTTCTGCTGGAACTGGGGTACATCGCCGAGGAGGACTTGAGCATCGCCTTGGCGGCCCAACAGGGCATCGAGACTCTGGACATTGGGGCTCTGGACATTCCGGAGGATGTGATCAACACGCTGGCCCCGGAGACGGCCCAGGCTTACCAAGTCGTGCCTCTGCAGTACGACAAGGCCAGCAACACCCTGACCATCGCCATCAAGAGCGCGGACAATTTCCGAGCCATGGATGACCTGCGCTTGCTGATGGGCTACACGGTCCGGCCGGTGGTGGCGGCCCCGGCCCAGGTGGATGGGCTGATCGCCAAGCACTATGGCGGCAAGGAAGAGTCGCTGAGCACCCTGATCGGGGAACTCAGCGAAGATGCCGAACTGGAACAACTCAAAGGCCGGGGCGAATCGATCGACCTGGACACGCTGCTGATGGCGGCGGAGGACAACAAGGTCAAGCGCCTCCTGAACCTGGTGCTGATGGCGGCCATCAAGGAAAAGGCCTCCGACATTCACTTCGAGCCGTTCGAAGATGAATTCAAGATGCGCTACCGCATCGACGGGGTGCTGTACGAAATGATCCCCCCGCCCAGGCACCTGGCGATGCCCATCGTCAGCCGCATCAAGGTCATGTCCAACCTGGACATCGCCGAGCGGCGCCTGCCGCAGGACGGCCGCATCGAGCTGGTGGTGAACAACTCCCCGGTGGACCTGCGTGTGGCCGTGCTGCCCACGGTCCACGGGGAATCGGTGGTGATGCGTGTGCTGGACCGGTCCAACGTGCAACTGGACCTGGAAAAGCTGGGCCTGCGGCACGAGGATCTGGATGTCTTTCGCCAGCTTATCAACAAACCCAACGGCATCGTGATCGTGACCGGCCCCACCGGCAGCGGCAAGACCACCACGCTGTACGCCGCCCTGAACGAGCTGAACCAGATCGACACCAAGATCCTGACGGTGGAAGACCCGGTGGAGTACGACATCCACGGGCTGGTGCAGATCGCGGTCAACGCGGATGTGGGGCTGACGTTCGCCCGGGCCCTGCGCAGCTTCCTGCGTATGGACCCGGACATCATCCTGGTGGGCGAGACGCGCGACCTGGAGACGGCCCAGATTTCGGTGCAGGCCTCGCTGACGGGGCACCTGGTGTTTTCCACCCTGCACACCAACGATGCCCCCAGCTCGATCGCACGCTTGCTGGACCTGGGTCTGGAGCCCTTCCTGGTCACGGCCACGCTGGAAGGCATCGTGGCCCAGCGCCTGGTGCGCAAGATCTGCCCGCGCTGCAAGGAACCCTATACGCCCACCGAAGAGGAACTGCTGGAGCTGAGCCTGACCCCGGACGACCTGCAGGGGCGGCAGGTGTACCGCGGGCGGCGCTGCGATTTCTGCAACCAGACGGGCTACAAGGGCCGGCTGGGCCTGTACGAGATCATGGTGCTGGATGACGACCTGCGGGAGATGATCATGCACAACGCCTCGACGCAGGTGCTGCGGGCCGAGGCCCTCAAGCGGGGCATGCGGACCCTGCGGCACAGCGGCCTCCTGGCGATCTTTGATGGCATCACCACCATCGATGAGGTGGTGCGGGAGACGATCAGCGAGGCGTGACCCCCCCCGGAATGTCCCGGAAGAGGGGCAAGCGGTAAGGGGCGAGAGCAGGAGGCAAGGGGGCGAAGGCAGGTTCGGCCCTGGCCAAACGTCTTCCTCCGGAGGCGGGCCTGGGGTGGCCGGCCGAGTGTTCGGCCCGGAGCGGAGAATACGAAGAGCCGAGGGTTCGGCCGGGGCCGAACCTACCTAGAGCAGCGCGGACAGACCGAATGCGATGATGGGAATGCGGCAGTGGGCCTGTGGACGTGATCGGCTGGCCCCTTGCCCCCAACCCCTTGCCCCTGTGGAGCCCTCCCATGCCTACCTTCCAATACGAAGCGCTCAACGAAGCCGGTAAGCCCCAGAAGGGGCAGGTGGCGGCCACCAGCTCGGATGATGCCATTGCCCGGATTCGCGGCCAGGGCCTGTTCCCCACGGCGGTGCGGGAGGTCAAGGGCAAGAAGACGGGCGGGGCCAAGGGGGGCGCCACGCCGGCGGCCGGAACGCCCGTGGCCGGAGGCAAGCCGGCCAAGAAGAAGTCGATTCTGGACGCCCAGATCAGCTTCGGCGGCGTGTCGCGCAAGCACCTGACCACGTTCACGCGGCAGTTTTCCACGCTGCAGGATGCGGGTCTTCCCATTCTGCGTTCCCTGCAGATCCTGGAGCAGCAGCAGAAGCCGGGCCTGTTGAAGAACATCCTGAGCCAGATGGCCGAGGATGTGTCTTCGGGTTCGACCCTGTCCGATGCGATGTCGCGGCACCCCAAGGCCTTCGACCGGCTGTATTGCAAGATGATCGCGGCCGGCGAGGTGGCGGGCGTGCTGGACATGATCCTGCAGCGCCTGGCGGAATTTCTGGAGAAGGCGGCCAAGCTCAAGCGGCGGATCGTGGGCGCCATGATCTACCCGGCGGTGGTGATCAGCGTGGCCCTGATGATTCTGATGTTCATCATGGTGGTCATCGTGCCCAAGTTCCAGAAGATTTTCGACGACTTCGGGACCAGCCTGCCCGGGCCGACGGTGATGCTGATCTACGTGTCGAACTGGCTGGCGGGCCCGCTGAACCCGACCAACCCGAACAAGACGCAGACCATTCCCGGCTTCGTGTGGGTGGTGGGCGCCCCGTTCGTGATTTACTTCGGGCTCAAGCTGTTCCGCAAGGGCAATGTCGGCAAGGCCTCGACGGACACGGTGGTGCTCAATGCCCCGGTGGTGGGCAAGCTGATCGGCAAGGCCACGATCGCCAAGTTCACGCGCACGCTGGGCACGCTGATCCGGGCGGGTGTGCCCATTCTGGACGCCATCACGATCACCAAGGAGACGACCTCCAACTGGAAGTTCCAGTCGGCCCTGCAGAAGGTGCACGATTCGGTGCGCCAGGGCGAGAGCTTTGCCGACCCGCTGCGGCAGGCCAAGGTGTGCGACATCATCGTGACCAACATGATCGATGTGGGCGAGGAAACGGGCGACCTGGACAAGATGCTGTTGAAGATTGCGGACAACTACGATGACGAGGTGGATACGGCGGTGGCGAGCATGGTGTCGCTGCTGGAGCCGATCATGATCCTGGTGCTGGGCGGTGTGGTGGGCACTATTGTGGTGTGCCTGTTCCTGCCCATGGTGAAGCTGATCACCAGCATGACCGGTGGCGGCGGCGGGGGCCACTAAGCCGCAGGCCGAAAGGAGCAGGAGCCCCCGGAAGCCCCCGGAAGCGCCCGGAAGCCCCGGAAGCGCCCGGAACCGGCCGGTTGGCTGGGGTAACCAGCGGCCGCTGCCTGGGACTCGTGAATGGTGACCTTGTGATGGCGGACAGAAGGCTTCGTATGCGAGACCAACCGATGCATCAGAAGCAACCATCCTGGCGGCCTGGCCGAAGCGGTTTCACGCTGGTGGAGCTGCTGGTGGTGATCGGGATCATTATGGTGCTGTTAGGCATCGGGGTGGTGGTAGCCAGCAAGGCCTACAGCAACAACCAGATGCAGATCACCAAGATGACGCTGCAGGCGTGCGCGACGATCCTGACGGAGTACAAGACGGAGGTGGGGTCACCGCCGCCCCAGAACGACCCGTCCAACCTGGGGGACATCCGGTATTTCGTGGGCGGTACGGCGGGCGGAACGAACTACGGCACCGGGGTTTCGGCCAACCCGACCTGTGCCAAGCTGCTCAACAACCTGGGCCCG
>JAJXSS010000180.1 GCA_021784455.1 Planctomycetota bacterium | reverse complement strand
CGGGGCCCCGCCGCGGAACTGGGTGCAGCGGGTGAACCAGGTGGAGACGCCGGAGGAACTGGAGGCCCTGAGGCGCTGCGTGCGAGGGGGCCAGCCGTGGGGCAGTGCCGCGTGGGTCCGACAAACGGCGGAACAACTGGGCCTGGAAAGCCTGCTGCGGCCGCGGGGCCGGCCGAAAAAGAAGAAAGCAGCCCGAACGGACAATAAAGGCTTTTGACCCCTTTTCTTCCCCCTTTTCTTCCCCCTTTTCTTCCCCACCCCGGAATCACCCCCGGGAATAGCCCCCGGGAATTATCCCTGGACGGACTTCTGGAATAACTCGCGGACCCCTGGTGGAGGGGTAGCGGGGGTGGTAGAATGCGGGGATGAGACCCAAACAAACGCCAAACTTAGAAGCCATGCGGGAGCGCTGGGGGGTAGGGGAGCAGGTGAACGGGCTGAGCGTGCCGTGGATTTTGCCACCACCGGTCTTGCCGACGCTGGAGGGGCTGCCGTCGTGGGTGAACGCGTACGGGAACGTGGACCGGTCGGCGTGCGTGGGGGTGTGGGTCTCGGAACTGCGGCGGCTGCACGGGTGCGTGCGGGGGAGTGTGCGGCCGGACCCCGAGACGGGGCGGCGTATCCGGGTGCGGCCGCTGCCCACGGAGGAAGGGGCGCGGAACGGGCTGGGGCGGCTGACGACGGCGCGGGTGGTTTTGACCAAGGCGATGCTGGAGGAGTTGCTGGCGCGGCGGCCGGAGCGGCTATATCCGGGGGATTACCGCACGCTGCGGAGCCCGGCGATGCGGGGGGCGTTGTGGCAGGCGCCGCCGGCCGGGGCGCGGCAGCCTTCGAGCCCGGGGGTTCGGGGTTGGAAGGGTTTCCGGTGGCGGGTGGGGCGGGGCGGGGTTTTGCGCCGGCCGGAAGAGGGGCTGGAGCCCAATCCCAACGCGGGGCCGGGGCGGGGCAAGGGGCTGGGGGTGGGGCCCCCGTGGCAGGTGGGGATTCGGCTGGAGCGGTGGCAGATGGGGGGGTTGCGTTCGGCGTATTACATGATCTGCCCGGCGGGGGGAGCGGGTCTGCAGGATCCGGGGGATGGTCAGTATGCGCGGCTGAGCAGTGCCCCGCGGGGCGCGGCGCCGTGGGGCCGGTGCCCGCAGCGGGTGCTGAGTCTGCTGATGGTGCTGTGCACACCGCAGGAGGCGGTGGATGCGGCGCTGGCCCAGGCGTGGATCGGGCGGTTACCGGCGGAGCCGGGGCCGCGGACGCGGCAGCGGTGGAATGAGGTGGTGGCGGTGGTGAACCGGCTGTGCGCGCGGTACGGGATGCTGTTTGCGCCGCGGCGGCTGGTGTGCCGGCAGTGTCTGGGGGTGCGGTATGCGGATCTGCCGGAGGCGGCGCGGCGGGCGGGTGGGGTTGCCAGGGGGCGGGGCGGGGGGGAACTTGCGAGGGCCGAATGAGGCGGCAAGAGGCGCCGGGGGAGCCGGCGGGATGGCTTGCTGGCCCGGCCTGGGTGGTCTGGCGGTGCGGGGGGGGCTGCCGGGAGGCGCGGTTCAGCGGGGCACGGGGCCGAGGTTCGGGCCCCGGCTCAGCTCGCCCGGGGGGTTGAGCTCATCGACTTTCTGCAGGATTTCGGGGGCGAGTTTCACGGCCACGGCGCCGAGGTTGTCGCGGGTCTGCGCGGCGGTGCGCGGGCCGATGATCGGGCAGGTCACCCCGGGGATGTGCAGACACCAGGCGATCGCGAACTGACTGCTGGTGACACCCAGTTCATCGGCGAGCTTGTCCACACCCTCCATGACGGGCCACTGGCTGGCGGGGAAATCGCTCTTGCCCTGGGCCTGGTACCAGGAGCCCTGGGGGAAGTGGTGTCCGCCGCGGGAATAGGTGCCGGCGAGGCGTCCGCGGGCCAGGGGCGCCCAGGTGATGGTTGCGATCTCGTATTTGCGGCAGAAGGGCAGCACCTCGGCCTCGGTTCGGCGGTCGATGATGTTGAAGGGCGGCTGCTCGACATCGAAGCGAGCGGTGCCCAGTTCGCGGGCGAGGAAGTGGGCCTCGGCCAGTTGCCAGGCGGGGAAGGTGCTGGAGGCGAGGTAGAGCACCTTGCCCTGGCGGACCAGGTCATCCAGGGCGCGCAGGGTCTGGTCGATGGGCGTGTCGGGGTCGGGGCGGTGGATGTGGTACAGGTCGATGCGGTCGGTTTTCAGGCGGGCGAGGGATTTTTCGACTTCGCGGACGATGTGCCAGCGGTGGTTGCCGGCATCGTTGATGTGGGGGGAGCGCCGGCCGTGCACCTTGGTCGAGAGGACCACCTGGTCGCGGACACCGCGTTGGGCCAGCCAGTTGCCGATGATGGATTCGCTGTGGCCATCGTTGTAGACATTGGCGGTGTCGATGAAGTTGCCGCCGGCATCGAAGTAGGTGTCGAGCACGCGGCCGGCTTCGTCGGCATCGGTGCGGCCGCCGAGGTTCATGGTTCCAAGGCACAGGGGATAAACCTTGACTCCGGTGCGGCCCAGGATGCGGTAAGGCATGGTGAACTCCGTGATGGAGGAGCGGGGAAAATGGACCTCTTGTCCGAGATATTAGGGTGGATTTTCGGGGCGTGCGGGTCGGGGGGGAGGGGATTTTCGATTTTTGAATTTCGATTTTCGATTGCAGAGGGGGCGGGCCGGGGGGGCTGAGGGAGAGTCGTGCCGGCGCGTGCTCGGTGGGTGCTATTGGCCGGACGGGTTGGGCGGATTGGTCAGTTCGGCTTTTTCGTGGCCGTATTTCTGGCGCAGGGCCTCGATCCGGCGGGCCAGTTGGGGCTGGGTTCCCACGATGATCCAGTAGCGATAGCGATAGGTGGAGCGGGGCCCCAGGGCGGCGAAGGTGTGGGGGGAGAGGTGCACGCAGGAAGGGGATGTGGGGTCGTGGGATTGGCTGGGGCCGACGGGCCCAAAGGCCCAGGTCAGGGTGGCGCAGGGGCTGAAGAGGGCGATGCCCTGGCCGGAGGCATCGAAGCAGGCCATGGCCTGAAGCGGGGGCTTGGCCAGTCCCCAGGGCGGGCCGGGCGCATGGGTTTCATGGCGCCATTGGCCCTGGCCCAGGTAGCTTTCAAAGCGGGAGAAGTTGCGGGTGAAGTAGCAGGCGGGGACCTCCTGGGGGCGTCGCACGGCGGGGCCCCAGCGGTCGGCGGGGGAGCGTTGGCAGAGCAGTTCGCAGCGCACCACCACCACATCGGGCATGCCTGGCTCGAAGCCCGTCCACTGGCGCATCTGGGCGGCGGCCTGTTCATCGGGCATGTCCCACAGTTTGGGCACGGACTGGGAATAGAGGACCCCGTGCGACTCCTGGCACTGGGTTGCGCGGGCCCAGGAGGACACGCCGCCGGCCTGGACAGGGTTCCACGCCCAGGGGCTCCAACTGCGGGCCTGGCCATCGGCGGTGCGGTCGAGGCTCTTGCCGGCGTAGTAGGACTGCTGAATCAGCCGGCCGGGATCGTGCAGGTTGACAGCGTTCTTCGGATAGTCCTTCCAGGAAAGCCAGGTGATGGCGCCTCCCTTGGCGGCATCGATGCCGACCCGGACGACACTGTTATCGGTGAAAAGCATCTTGGGTGGTGCGGCCAGGGCCGGGCCCGCCGCCACGCCAGCGAGCAGAAGCAACGCCAGAACAAGTCTTGCCATGAGGGGCATCCCTTCGCGGGGCCCGGCCCGGTCTGGGGGTTATTTCGGGCCGTGGGGGGGCATCGGTCTACTTCATGGTAGTGGACGGCCGGGAGCGGGGAAACAGGGGCCGGCGTGCCTGTTCGGATCTGGGAGTGTGATGTTGTCGGACCGGCCGGCCGGGCGCCTAAGATCGGAGATTAGCGGGGCGGGGCCGGGGGAAAGGCCGGTCCCTGCCGGTCCCACGGGGGCGGCGGGCTGCTAAACTCACGGGAGAGCCGGCCGGATTTCGGGGAAAACCCGCGTGCGGCTTTACG
The DNA here is from genome assembly GCA_021784455.1 of Planctomycetota bacterium. GTDB lineage: Bacteria > Planctomycetota > Phycisphaerae > Phycisphaerales > Phycisphaeraceae > JAJXSS01. The sequence goes on along the minus strand of JAJXSS010000180.1, from coordinate 4,279 downwards.
CGAGGCCTGAAATCCTGACAATAGACACGAATACCCAGGGGCCCGTGGAGGAGGTCTGGGGTTCATGGGTGCAAGAGGGTGCTGAACGATGCAACTGATGAGTTGGACGCTGGCGCGCCTGGGCAGCCGATTCGGCTTGTTGTTTGAGCCGTACAAGCAGCGAGTGCTGCATTCGGCCCTGGGTCGCTTTCTGGACCAGCCGGTGGACCTGATGGTGGGGGTGGTGGACCCCGACGGTACGGAGCGGGTGCTGCCGCTGACGGCGCGGGGGACGCCGCTGTGCAACTGTGAGCAGTTCCCGCGGATGAACTCGATCACCTTCCGGGGCTATAGCGAACGGTACCGGCTGCGTTTTGAGTTCAACGTACACAGTGTTTTTTATCCCGAGGCCGAGGACATATGCACGCTGCCGGCCTTTTACCTGGAGATGCGGGTCAACCCGGTGGGGAAGGTACGCTGGACGGCGGCGGCCGGGCCCACGCCCCCGGTGGCCAAGGTGTTCATCCGGCTGCAGCGTCCGGACACGCAGATCAGCGGTCGCCTGGCCCCGGATGGGGAGCACGCCCAGTTGGATCTGGGCTACCGGGCGCCGCTGAGCCCCAACGCGCCGGAAGGGACGCCGGTCCCGACGGTGGCCGTGCGCGAGCGGCTGATCAGCCTCAACACGGGGGCGGCCCTGGACAGCGACGGCCAGGGCATGACCCTGGAACTGCCGGTGACGGAGGAAGGCAGCGGCATCAAATGGCGGCTGGTGTGGGGGGCGCATGTAGGCGAGCCGGTGGTGGAGCTGGAACAGGGGGAGCAGCGTCTCAGCGGCCGGCTGCGCTATGCGCGGCATCTGGCCGACATCGATGCGGTGATGAAGGCGGCGGTGGGGCGGCGGGACAGTTACCTGGCGCACTCGCGCCGTTTTGAGAAGCTGTTCGACCAGGCGGCCCTGGACACCAGCGAGCGGCATCTGATCGAGCAGTCGTTCCAGGCGTACCTGGGCAACACGTTCTGGTGCGATCTGGCGGATGGGCGGGAGTGGTTCAGCGTGTGGGAGGGCTCGTGTTTTTTCCACTCGACGGTGGATGTGGAATACAACGTGGTGCCGGCCTATCTGGCCCTGTGGCCGCGGCTGCTGGCCCTGGAACTGGACGAGTGGCCGATGGTGGAAAAGGCCCACGCCGAGTCGGGGGGTGGCATCCTCAGCCACGACATGGGTTCGGGGGCCACGATCGGGCGGCAGGTCTACCCGCACGACATGCCGGTGGAGGAAAACGCCAACTACCTGCTGATGCTGCAGGCGTATGCCTATTACACGGGCGACCTGGAGCCGGCCCGCAAGCATGCGGGGTTTGTCGAGCGGCTGGCCCGGTATCTGTTGTGGACGGACCGGGATGGCAGCGGCTTCCCCAGTGAGGGGACGGCCAACACCATCGACGATGCCACGCCGGCGGTGCAGTTTGCCCGCAAGCAGACGTACCTGGCGATCAAGCGGGTGGCGGGGTTGAACGCGGCGGCGGATCTGCTGGAGCGGTGCGGCCGGGCCGAGGCGGCGGGGCCGCTGGCCCAGGCGGCGCAGGCCGCGGCGGCGAAGATCGAAGAAGCGGCGTGGCTGGGGGACCATTTCGCGGTGTGCGTGGAGCGGTCGGGGGTGGGGATTACCGATGCCTGGACGGGCCAGCCGCTGAGCGATGAAGTGCTGGTGGGGTGGGATGCCTATTCGATCTACACGGCCAACGGGCTCTTATTGCCGGCGATGTGCGGCAAGGCGGCCCCGCTGGATGCCCAGCGGCTCAAGGCCGATGCCATGAACGCGGGTCGGGAGGCCCTGGGGCGGTATGGCTGCGGGCACACCTCGAGCGAGACGGAGAACGTGTGGATCAGCCAGAATTTATGGCGGGACCATGTGGCCCGCTACCTGGGGGCGCGGATGCCCCATCTGGCCGATGCCTACTGGGACCTGCAGGCCATGAGCAACACGCAGGCCCAGAGTTTCGGTTTCATCGACACGTACATCAACAATCAGCTTTGCTTCTACCCGCGGGGGATCACGTGTCTGGGGTGGTTTTTGGCGCGGCCGCGGCTGATGGTGGACCGGCTGGCCAAGGAGGGGCCCAAGATCAGCGTGGAGCCGGATGCGTACCGGCCGCAGCGCTGGCCGCTATTGGCCCTGGCGGACTGGAAGGCGGGCAAGATCCCGGTGTGTGTGGTGGACCCCAGGGGGAAGGTGAGCATCGAGGGGGAGATTGACCCGATTGTGGTGCGGGGGGAGGCGGCGGGGGGGAAGGGCGCGCGGAGGTAGGCAAGGCGAGGGAATGGTGTTTGAGGGTTTGCGAGGGGGAAGAGGGAGATGGGGGAACAAGGCCGAAACTGCGGGAGGGTACGGGCGAGCCAGCCGCCGGAGCCCTGCGGCGCGGTTCAAACGATGCCGGCGCGGCGCAGGGTCACCATGTGGGCCTGCATGATTTTGCCGGGGCATTCGGTGGGGTTGAGTTCCTGGTGGGTGTAGACGTAGTGGAGCGGCACACCGTAGTAGGTCATGAGCCGGGCCAGGACGGGTTTGAGGGTGGCGTACTGGGCTTCGGAGGGGCTCTGGAGGTCGAAGTTGCCCAGGCACATCACGCCTATGTTATGGGGATTGTGATCGTGGACGTGGGCGCCCTGGTAGACCAGGTCGCGGCCCTGCCAGAGGCGGCCAGCGCGGTCAATGATGAAGTGATAGCCGATATCCCCGGCGTGCAGGCGCTGGAGGTGGGAGCGGCGGATTTCCTCGAGGCGGCGGGCGGTGGAGGCGTAGTCTTCGAAATAGACGGGTGTCCAGCCTTCATGGTGGACGGTGATGAATTCGATTTTGCCCATGGGCACGATGCGGGACAGGATGGGGGCGGCCATGGCCCAGCGGCTGCGGGGGATGGCCTCGAGGGGGCCGGTGACGGGGGCGTAGAGAGAATCGGGCCCCGTGCCGATGATCGGGCCGCCGGGCGCCTCGGTGAGGCGGGGCGTGGGGGCCTGGGTGCCGCCGATGGCGGTGCCGCGGCCGGTGGCATCGGGTCGGTCCAGGAGGTCGGGCCACTCGGGATGTGGGCGATCTGTGAACTGGGGCCCACCGATACTGGCGTTCTGGCACCCGGCGATCAGGGCGCCCGTGCCGACCAGACCCAGCATGACGAAGTCGCGTCGCGTCAGTTGCATCATGAACCTGCCCACCCCATCCAGGTTGAAGGTTATCCACAGGCTGGCGCCCTGCTGCGGTGCGAGGTCCGGCCCATGTTATCGCGATTCATTCTTAAATCGGCCGGGGGAGCGCTGCATCTGCAAAGTCGGGAAGAAATGTCAGGAAGGCAGGACCGGGCGTGGCGAACTTGCCTCACGTGATTGGAGGGTCGAGAGATCGGTTGATGCGCGGACTGGTTGATTGGGGGACCGGGTGCCCGGGTGGGGAGGGGCGATCACCCGATCCACTTTTTGCCGTTGGCTATCTCGAAGCCTTCGAGGGGGGAATCCGAGGCGGGTTGCCAGGTGGCGATGGCCTCGATGCGGCGGGCCAGGGCCAAGTCTTTGTCGGTGACGCCTTTGGCGCTGTGGGTGGAGAGGGTGATGTGCACGGCGTTGTAGCCCACCTGGAGGTCGGGGTGGTGCCAGGCGGCTTCGGCGGCGTGGGCGATGGCATTGACCAGCATCAGCGTGTGGGGCCAACCGGGGGTGCGGTAGGTGCGGCTGATGGTGCCATCACCGGCCTCCCATTGGGGCAGGTCGGTGGCCAGGCGGGCGATCGTTTCACTGTCACTGTAGACCTTGTCGTTGGCCATGATGGTCTCCTGAAGTGGGCCCCCGGTACTCTAGGCCACAAGGAGGGCCGACCGGATTTAGAATGGCCGCATGGAGTCCAAGCGGGAGTTGCGGCGGCGCATGGGGTTGCTGCGGGCCACGTGGCCGGCAGAGCAGCAGGCGCGGTGGTCGCGGGCCATCGGGGAGCATTTGCTGGCGCTGCCGGTGGTGGCGGCGGCCCGAACGGTCTTTACTTACATCTCCGTGGCCGGCGAGCCCGACACGCACGAGTTGATCGGGCAGTTTCTGGCCTCGGGCCGGACGGTGGCGGTGCCCTGGATGGTCGAGGGCGGCCGGGCGATGGAGGCCGGCCGGATCGGGGGTCTGGACGAGTGCGTTGCCACGGCGGCCAGCCACGGCATTGCCCAGCCTCGGGATTTCAAGCCGCTGGCGGGGCCGCCGGACATCGCGCTGGTGCCGGGGGTGGCGTTTACGGCGGGGGGGCTGCGGTTGGGGCGGGGGG
>JAJXSS010000179.1 GCA_021784455.1 Planctomycetota bacterium | reverse complement strand
TCAGGTATCCGTAAACCTTGGACTTTTTCGGATCGTCGTCCGTGCCTACAACATGCTGAGGGTTGACAATTCCACCGCTTCCCTTCAATTTCTCGTTCGCCTCGTGGACTCCCTCACATATTTGAACTATTGTCTCTGTCACAAAATGCTTCAGATCCATTGGTTGCCTCCGCCTTAGCCGGTTTACATCCCTGATCGGTTACCACACGGCACGCATACGATCACCTTCCAGCGCCTCGTTTTCCTATTCACAGGTCTTGTATCGCCATCACTTCGGGACGAGCACGTTAACTACCATATTTGTGCTTACGATGTACCTCAAGGATGTCTCCAAATGGCTTTGGTGATTCGGTTGCCTCTTGCCCTTCAAAAATAGCTGGCCACAGGCCTCTCTTTCTCCGAGCAGTCATCACCGCGACCAAAACTTCGCCTTGTTCAGTCACTCCGGCCATCTGTGCAAAATGTTCGGCCAGGTCACGGGCGAGCAGCGGCTGAAATTGATACTCGTCAATAGAATGCCCCAACGCCTTGTACGTCGCTTCAAGCGCTTCGAGTTGGCTCGCGGGGAGCAAATCGAAAAGCGGCGTCAATTTTTCGGCCCGGCGTCCCAGTTTCGGCCAATCCCCGGCCTTTCGACGGTTAAACATATACCGAAGCAGCAGGCCGGGCTCAATCCGCCGGCTGTTTGCCCGGTCGAATGCCGCTCCTATGGCATGAAGCACATCAGGGCATCTTCGAAGTTGATCGGTCGGTACACGAAAGGCGCGGTATATCGCTTCGAGTGATTGTTTCTCCTCGGCGTCCAGAAGATCCTTGAGAGGCTTCTTGGCTACCATACCCATTTCAAATCTCCTTGAGGTCCGACTGCTCTCGCCGATAGTAATCGATGTGCATCGGGCCTAGATGGCCGCTGCTCGCTGCGACCGACGCGAGACCACCCCGCGCAGCCGCGATTCGCTGTCGAACGGCTCGTTCATCGACGCCAACTATGGCGGCAATTTCTTTGGTGCTCATTAGACGCTGTTCGATGGCGGCATCAAGAATCGCCTCCATGCGGAGGGGACGGTCTGGCGCAACATAGCCAGGCTCATCCTTGCGCCAACCAAGTCGACCAAACTCAACCCAAAGGTGTTTGTAAAGATGGTCGCTAAGGATTCGGCTCTGTTTTGCCCGGAATATCATCGCCGCCAGCGATATACCGTAACGTTCCTTGTATTGCACCAGACGTACCATGCTCTTTAGCGCAAAGGCTTGCCGTAACGGCTCGTCGGGTATCAGAAGGTGCGACGCACATTCCATAGCGCGACGCTCGATTTCGTCGTCGGGTAGTTTCCCTCCCGTGATGCAATCCTTGAAAAGGTGATGCGCCAATTCGTGAGCCAAGTTCATGCGGATACGGTCATTCGATAGCCTCGAATTAACCGCAACAACCCGGACTTCGCCTAATAACGCAGCAAAACCGTCGATGCGAGCCGTGCTCTCAACCTGAATAACCCTGATGCCAAAGTTCTCCAAGAGACGAGCAATGCTCGGAATTGGAAAAGTCTTAAACCCATAGTGGTCCCTGATCCGCTGAGCAACGTCTCGCCCAGAGTCATCGTGGCTGATTACCAGATCTTTCGGCGGCTCAACAGGATCGAGGCCTCTCGCCTCGGCTGTCAGATAGACAATGAACCAACTTAAAGCATTTCCTTCGAAGGTCTGTTTATCAGACGCGCGAACTGCTTTGAGAGCGCGATACCGCAGGCCGGCAAAGGTCGGTCCAGTGCTATAGAACCAGTCTCGCTGCCGTTCGTAGACCTTCGCCAGCACCGTAAGAATCTCATGTGACGGCATTGACTTGCCCGTCTCATAGTTGGCGATTGTCGTATGGGACACGGCGTAACCCCACAGTTGAAGCTGTCGGGCCACACTGCGGGTGGATTGACCCGTGGTCTCACGAGCTTGGCGCAGCCGATCCGGCACCAAGGGTAATGATGCTGCAGTTGCCATGGTTACGTAGTTTACAAAATAATTATATTATGTCAATGACTTTTACATTCCGCCAGGGGATTGGGGAGGTGGAACCGGGACGTGAGCTCTTCCCTGGGCCACTCTCCCCGCCCAACCCCGCCCCGCCCCCGACGCCCAGCCCCGCCGCGGCGGGTCGCCTTCGGAGGCATCGTTCACCGGTCCCCCCGGCCGAAGCGGCAAGCGACTCAGGGCAATCGGCAAGTTCTACCGGGCCCCCGCTCAATCTGTGGCGGGCACTGAACTGGAAATCAACCCCGACACCAGGATGAAGCAGATCGTCGGCCCCCAAACATCCACCGCATCTGACCCGCCCGCTCCGTTCTGCAATCTGCAATCTGAATTCTGAAATCTGCAATCTCAAACCCCCACCCCCTTCAAGGCAAGGGTCAGGCCGCCCGGCCCCCACCCTCCGGTGCCGGCCGCCACGCCCCACGGGGGTGCCCCAGCGGCCGGATGCTGATATAAGTCTCTTCGGTGCAGACCCCCGTAGAAGGGCTACCTATGTCAAAGCCGAACGTGATTCTGGTCTTAACGGATGATCAGGGCTATGCCGATCTTGGCTGCACCGGCAATCCCTGGATCCACACGCCCAACCTCGATGCCTTCTCCCAGGCTTCGGTACGCTGTACCGACTTTCACGTACACCCCCTTTGCACCCCCACCCGCGGGGCGATCATGTCCGGCCGCCGACCGGTCCGCAACGGCGCCTGGGCCACCTGCTGGGGACGATCCATCCTCAAGAAAAACGAGATGACCATGGCCGATGTCTTCGCCGCCAACGGTTATCGCACCGGCATGTTCGGCAAATGGCACCTGGGTGACAATTATCCCTATCGCCCCTCCGATCGCGGTTTTGAACGCAGCGTGGCCCACCGCGGCGGCGGCGTCGGACACACCCCGGATTTCTGGGGCAACAATTACTTCGACGATGTCTACTGCTACAACGATCAGCAGCGCCAATACCAGGGCTATTGCACCGATGTCTGGTTTGCCCAGGCCACGCGCTTCATCGAGGAATGCGGCACCACCCCGTTCTTCGCCTACATCGCCACCAACGCCCCGCATTCACCCTATCTGGTTGCCGAGAAATACCGCAAGCTGTACGACGGCAATCCCCAGGTCGTGCACCCGGCGTTCTACGGCATGATCACCAACATTGATGAAAACTTCGGCGCCCTGGAGGGCATGCTCCAAGCCCGCGGCCTCCTGGACAACACGATTCTGATCTTCATGACCGACAACGGCAGTTCCGGCGGGGCCAAAGTGGATGCCGGCGCATACTGCGTGGCCGGTTACAACGCCGGCCTGCGCGGCATGAAGGGCTCCTATTACGAAGGCGGCCACCGGGCGCCTTTCTTCCTCCGCTGGCCCCAGGGCGGCCTGGCCGGCGGTCGCGAGGTGTCGGAGATGTGTCTGGATATCGATCTGCTCCCCACCTTCATCGATCTCTGCGGGCTGACACCGCCGCGGGAGCCGGCCTTTGACGGCACCAGCTTTGCCCCGGTCCTGCAGGGCCATGCCCGGAGCAGGCCCCCGCGCACCCATTTCCTCAACATTCTGCAGAGCACCGACCCGCCCACGAAGGAGAACGGCGCCGTCTTGCAGGGCCGATGGCGCCTGGTGCACGGCAAGGAGCTGTATGACATCAAGGCCGACCCCGGCCAGAAGAACGATGTGGCGGCCCAACACCCGCAAGTCGTCGCCGAACTCCTTCAGGCCCTGGATCGCTGGTGGGATGAAGTCGCGCCCGGGTTCGACGAGTTTTGCTGCATCAGTCTGGGCCATGACCGGGAGAACCCCACCACCCTGTCGGCCATGGATGTCATGGGCGATGTCACCTGGAACCAGGCCGCCATCATCAAGGCCAAACGCTGCACTGGCTCCTGGAACGTGGATGTCGAGCGCCCCGGCCGGTATCGCTTCCAATTGCGCCGCTGGCCGAAGGAATTGCCCATCGCGATTGATGGCATGGTCTCCAAGGAATGTGCGGCTCGCGTCATCTACGCCCCGGCGGAACGCACCGTCCGCCGTCCCCACAAGGCACGCCTGACCCTGTTTGGCCAGACCCACGAGCAACCGGTGGAAGCCGAGCGCGAAGCGGTCGTCTTTGAACTGGATGTGGCGCAGACCGGTCCCACCCGCCTGGAAGCCTGGTTTCAGGAAGAGGGTATGGACGACTACGGCGCTTACTACGTCGTCGTTGAGCGCCTGGCCGGCCGGCCGTGACCCATGGCCACACAATCCGCCATCGAATGGACCGAATCGACCTGGAACCCGGTCACGGGCTGCACCAAGATCAGCCCCGGCTGCAAGCACTGCTATGCCGAGCGTATGGCCGGCCGGTTGCAGGCCATGGGCCAGCCTAACTACCGCAACGGCTTTCGCCTCACGGTACATCCTCACGCTCTGGAACTCCCGCTCTCCTGGAAAAAGCCCCAGACCATCTTCGTCAATTCCATGAGCGATCTGTTCCATCAGGAGGTGCCATACTCCTTCATCCAACAGGTGTTCGATGTGATGGGCCGGGCCAACTGGCACCGCTTCCAGATTCTCACCAAACGATCCGATCGCTTGCTGGAACTGGATGACCGGCTGCCGTGGGCCCCGCACATCTGGATGGGCGTTAGCGTGGAGAATCAGTCCTACCTCCACCGCATCGAGCATCTGCGCCACACCACCGCCCACATCAAGTTCCTGTCCCTCGAACCCTTGCTGGGACCCCTTCCGGCTCTCGACCTCGCTGGCATTGACTGGGTTATCGTGGGCGGCGAGTCAGGCCCGGGCGCCCGCTCCATGGACCCCGCGTGGGTGCTCGACATTCGCGATCAATGCCTTGCCGCCCGTGTCGCTTTCTTCTTCAAGCAATGGGGCGGGGTCAACAAGAAAAAGGCCGGCCGTTTGCTGCAAGGCCAAACCTGGGATCAGATGCCAGCGCCGCACCTGCGTCGTCCTCAACCGGTCCACTTGCCCGTGCTCCAGTGTGCCTGAAGGAGTAAATCCGGACTTGAGCGATTCGCCGGATGTGCAACCGGCGGTCATCAAAATCTCCCGTTTCCCGGCCGAAGGTGTCAACCTATTTCAGCGCCGGGCAACGCCCATCACACATCAAGCATCATCCATCCACCCTGCCCGGTTACACTGATCTCATGCACCTCTTATTCCCCGATGGCCGGCCTTTCAGTCTCGATGCCCCGCGCATCATGGGGGTCCTCAACGTCACCCCTGACAGCTTCTCCGATGGCGGGCGCTTCACCAGTGTCGATGCGGCTGTGCGTCATGGTCAGGCCATGATCCAGGAAGGCGCCGACCTCATCGATATCGGGGGCCAGTCCACCCGCCCCGGAGCCCAGGCCGTGCCCGCCCTGGAGCAGATCCACCGCCTGGTGCCGGTGATCGCCGCCCTGGCCCGGCCCACCGCCGCCATCCCCCGGCCGGTGCCCATCAGTGTGGATGCCGATGACCCCGTCGTGGCCGCCGCCGCCCTGGATGCCGGGGCCACGATCATCAACGACATCTACGCCGGCCAGCGCCCCGGCATGCTGGAACTGGCCGCCGCCCGCAAAGCCCCCATCATCCTCATGCACATGCAGGGCACCCCGGCCACCATGCAGCAGAACCCGCAGTACACGGATGTGGTGGCCCAGGTGCGGGATTTCCTTTTGGAGCGGGCGGCCGCGGCCCGGGCGGCCGGGGTGGCGGCTCAGCGCATCGTGCTGGATCCGGGCCTGGGCTTCGGTAAGACTCTGGAACACAACCTCAAGTTATTGCAGAACTTGGATGTGCTGCGGAAGACGGGCTACCCGGTACTCCTGGGGGCCAGCCGCAAGAGTTCGCTGGCCCAGCTTGGGCGGGGTCCTCAGGGTGAGGTTCCCCGGCCGGATGAAACGGTGGGGGCCACGTGTGCGACGACCACTTGGGGCGTCTGGCACGGGGTTCACCTGTTCCGGGTGCATGATGTGCGTGCCAACCGTCAAGCCGCGCAGGTGGCCTGGGCCCTGCGCCAAGTAAGCTGAAGTTATTTCTCCAGAGGCAGTTAGGACGCACGCGGGCGGAGGGTGGCGACCCTGTTGCCAGCGCTTCGAAGGATGGTTTTACCGGACCAAGAAAAGGGTTATCCCTTATAAGATATTACCAATCAGACGGTTAAGCAATTGACGGGGGCGGGCTCATCCATTCAAGCTGGCGCGCGGGGTTGGGCGATATCATAGGTGGATCGTGCGACGTGCACTTCGCAGGGTCCGCCGCCGGGGGAAAAAGCTTCAGACATGCCGGTACAGACAGCCTGCGGTGGCGGATGGAACTGCCCCGGCCTGTGAACACCACGGATGGCCGGCCCGCCGGGGAAGCAATTGGACGAATCGGGCTGAGTTTAATGAGTCCAAGGAGCAGTGAGTCATGACGGATATATCCCCCATCAACCGGCCGGCGCCACCGCTGGCCCCGACAACCGGCTCAGCCGGGAGGTCGGCCGCCCCGGTGAACGGCGCGGCGGCGGGCAAGGACCAGGTGGATGTGTCACCCGTGGCGATCTGGGTGGCCAAGCTGCACGAACTTCCGGCCGTGCGGCAGGAACTGGTGAACCGGGTCAAAGGGCAGATTCAGAACGGGACCTACCTGACAGACGAGAAGGTCAACGGGGCGGTGGAAAGCATGGCGGAGGATCTGGCCGGGTAGGTATTGGCGGACCAGGCTAACTCAGTGGGTGAAAGACCGACCGCTCTGCCTCTTTGGCGGAGCGGTTCTTTTTTAGGGGTTTGCTTTCCGGAGGACAGGGGGAGGGGAAATCTCGATTTTCGATTTTCGATTTCGGTTGGCGCGGGTGGCGGGCCGGGGGGGTATACTCGACGGCGCCCAGCAGGCCGGGTGGGCATCCATCGACGGCAGCGGATTGTTGATCAGCAGATCCAGCGGGAGCACAAATTACGGGGCACACCATGTCGAAAGAAGTAGACGGGGACCTTTCCCAGCGGCGGGACCAGTCGGCGGACGCCTGGGGCTGGGCCGCGCAGCAGTTGGCCCAGGCGACGATCGATGCCCTGTCGGCGCACATCTGTGTGCTGGATGAGACGGGGCGGATCATCGCGGTCAATCAGCGCTGGCGGGCGTTTGCCCAGGCCAACCCGCCGGTGCGGGGTAATGTTTGCGAGGGGGCCGATTACCTGGCGGTGTGCGACCGGGCCAAGGGGCCCGAGGCCGCGGAGGCGGCGGCCTTTGCGGCGGGGATCCGCGCGGTGATGCACGGGGAGCGGGACAAGCACGAACAGGCCTACTCCTGCCATTCGCCCGATGTTCATCGCTGGTTTGTCGGCCGGGTGACGCGTTTGGCCAGCGCGAAGGCGGGCTACGTGGTGGTGGCCCACGAGAACATCACGGAGCGCAAGCTGGATGAGCGGGAGCGGCTGGCCATGGTGGAACTGCTGCGGCTGCTCAATTCAGCCCACGACCAGCACGAACTGCTGCAGCAGGCGACGCAGGTGCTGGCCCACTGGTCGGAGTGTGAAGCGGTGGGCATCCGGCTGCGGGAGGGCCAGGATTACCCTTACTATGAGACGCGTGGGTTTCCCCAGGAATTCGTGCAGGCCGAGAACCACCTGTGCTCCCAGGATGCCCAGGGCAAGCCCCTGGTCGACGGCCAGGGCAACCCGGTGCTGGAATGCATGTGCGGCAACGTGCTGTGCGGACGGTTTAATCCATCCAAGCCGTTCTTTACACCCCACGGCACCTTCTGGACCAACAGCACCAGCGAGCTGCTGGCGCGCACCACGGAGGCAGACCGTCAGGCGCGGACGCGCAACCGCTGCCATGGGGAGGGTTACGAGTCGGTCATGCTGGTCCCGCTACGGGTGGGCCGCGAGACGCTGGGCCTCTTGCAGATTAACGATCGGCGCCGGAACCGGTTCACCCCGGACATGATCCGGTTTCTGGAACGGGCGGCCCACAATCTGACGCTGGCCCTGGCCCAGCGGCAGGCCATTGCGACGCTGCGCCGCAGCGAGGCCCACAACCGGCACCTGGTGGAGCGTCTGCAACACCTGTTCCGGGAGCTCGATCACCGGGTGAAGAACAACCTGGCCGCTCAGTATGCCCTGGTGGACCGGTATGCCCAGGCCAGCGGGGATGTGCCCACGTTGGCCCAGGCGCTCAAGGGCAAGCTGCTGGCCATGAAGGTGGTCCACGAGATCATTGCCGGCGCGGGCTGGCACTCACAGGAGCTGGCC
>JAJXSS010000178.1 GCA_021784455.1 Planctomycetota bacterium | reverse complement strand
GAGCTATCGGCGGGGCTGTGGGATGCCACGCTGAAACTGGCCGACTGTACGGCGGGGTTCGCCGACCTGCTGGGCGAATCCACGGCCAAGGGCAAATTCACGGTGCGGCGCGATGATGCGGCGACCCAGCGCATTCTGATGCGGCTGAGTCAGCGGGTCAGCCAGTCGCTGCAGTACCCGCTGCTGGTCAAGAGACCGGCCCTGCCACCGCGTGCGCGGCCCGGGAGCAGCGGCGGGCCGGCGCCGGCGATGGAATCTACTGGTCACCTTCGGCCGGCGGCGCCACCCGCGAACGATCGCACCGCCATGGGGAAAGCCACATCATGGAAGAGACCCGCAACCGCCTCTCTCTGACGCCCGTCCTGCTGCTGACCGCCATCCTGGCCTGCGCCGGTTGCGGCAAAGAGCCGGCCGGCCAGAATGCCGCGGCCAAGGCGGGTGGCCCGAAGCCGATCGTGGTGGGATCCTTTCTGTCGCTGACCGGGCCCACGGCAACTTTCGGCCGGACGACGCAACAAGGCATCGCCCTGGCGGTGCAAGAACGCAATGCCGCGGGCGGGGTGAGCGGCCGGCCGGTCCAGGTGCTGTTCCGCGACAACCAGGGCAAGACCCAGGAAACGGGCACGGTGGTGGAACGCCTGATCACGGCGGACCACGTGGTGGCGCTGCTGGGGGAGGTGGCCTCGACCCAGTCGCTGACGGCGGCCCCCATCGCCCAGCAGTACGGGGTGCCCATGATCAGCCCGTCGTCCACCAACCCGGCCGTGACCCAGGTCGGGAACATGATCTTCCGGACCTGCTTTATCGATCCGGACCAGGGCTATGCCGTGGCCCGTTTTGCCTACGACAACCTCAAGGCCCGCAAGGCGGCGGTGCTTTACGACCAGCGGCAGGCGTATTCCGTCGGGCTGCGTGATGCCTTTACCGGCTGGTTCAAGAAGATGGGCGGCACCATCACGGCGGTGGAGGCTTACTCCAGCGGCGATTCCGACTACTCGGCCCAGCTCGGCCGCATCCGCGATGGTCACCCCGATGTCATTTACATTCCCGGGTACTACACGGAAGTTGGTACGATCGCCATTCAGGCCCGCAACCTGGGGCTGAAGATGCCGCTGTTGGGCAGCGACGGCTGGGAATCGCCCAAACTTACCGAGATCGCGGGCAATGCCCTGGATGGCTGCTACTATTCCAACCACTACGCGCCCGAGGATGACAGCCCCCAGTCCAAGGCTTTTGTGGCCGCGTACCGCCAGGCCTACGGCACGACGCCGGGAGCGCTGGCGGCCCTGGGCTATGATGCCGCGAACCTGCTGTTTGATGCCATGACCCGGGCCCAGTCGCTGGACGGCAAGGACCTGGCCCAGGCCATCGCCCAGACCAGGGGCTTCGTGGGGGTTACCGGCACGATCACAATGGGCCCGGACCGCAATCCCAAGAACAAGTCGATGGTGATCCTCGAGATCAAGAACGGGCAGCCCACCTACGTCACACGCATTCAACCTCCCGACGAAAAGTGAACGACCTCTTTCAGACCTTCGTCGCCGGCCTTCGCCTGGGGTGCATCTACGGTCTGGTGGCCCTGGGCTACACGATGGTGTACGGCGTGCTGCGCTTCATTAATTTCGCCCATGGCGACATCGTCATGGTCGGGGCGTGGCTGTGCTTCATCGTGGCCCGCGCCATGCACTGGACGGGCTTTACCGCCCATCCGCCGTTGTACGCCGCGGCATTCGTCCTGCTGATCTCCATGACCGCCTGCGCCCTGCTGGGATGGTTGACGGAACGGCTGGCCTACCGCCCCCTGCGCCGGGCTCCGCGTCTGAACGTGCTCATCGCGGCCATCGGGGTGTCGCTGTTCATTGAAAACGCCGGGCAGTTGCGCTTTCTCTTCGGCACCGAACCCCAGGCCATGCCCTCCCTGCTGCCCCGGGCCCAGACGGCCCTGATCACTCTGCTGGGTGTGCGCATCACGGTGCTGGATGTGGTCATCGGCCTCCTAGCCGTGGGGTTGATGATCGCACTGGACATCCTGGTGTTCCGCACGCGCCTGGGGCTGGCGATGCGGGCGGTGGCCTTTGATGACGCGGCCGCGGCGCTCACCGGCGTGCCGGTCAACCGGGTGGTGGGTATGACCTTCATCATTGGCTCGGCGCTGGCGGCGGCCGGGGGCTTTATTTTTGCCACCGAATACCACAACCTTCAGCAACCGGCCGAAATGAGCTGGATCCTGCTGGGGCTGAAGGCCTTTGTTGCCGCCGTGGTGGGCGGCATCGGCAACATCCGCGGGGCGATGGTGGGGGGGCTGCTGCTGGCGCTCCTGGAGCAGTTCGGCGGCCGCTATGTCTCCAACGACCTGCGGGATGTGTACGTGTTTGCGATCCTGATCCTCGTGCTCCTGGTCAAGCCCGGCGGCATCATGGGTGCCCAGGTGACGGAGAAAGTGTGAGTGCATCCGCGTGATCCCAGATCTTCGCAGTTCAGGCCCGGGCTCGGCGGGGTGGTCCTCCACGGGGCTGCGCCGCTGCTGGGCATAGTGGCCCTGGCTCTGGTCATGGACCTGTTGGTGGCGCCGCTCTTGCCGGAGGCCTGGTACGCCAAGGTACTGGCGGACATCGGCATCAACATCGTGCTGGCGGTGTCGCTCAACATGGTCAACGGGTTCACCGGCCAGTTTTCCATCGGTCATGCGGGGTTCATGGCCATCGGGGGTTATACGGCGGCGGCCGTGGTGTACTACGGGTCCATTGCCCTGTGGGGTGATGCGGGTTTTCATGGCGGTTATTTCAGTTACTGCGGGCTGGGCCATTTCAACGGGCCGTGGTTTGGAGGGGGAGACCTGCTCTTTGTGGCGGCTTGTCTGATTGGAGGCCTGGTCGCGGCAGTGGTGGGGGTGTTCGTCGGTCTGCCTTCCATCCGCCTGCGTGGGGATTATCTGGCCATCGTCACCCTGGGTTTCGGCGAGATCGTCCGCATCCTCATCCAGCAGACCCCCGGAGTTCTGCCCCCGGAAAGCGCCGCGACGGTGCCTGCTCCGGGCCGCTATCTGCACCTGGGGGGAGCGCTGGGCTTTACCAATCACCCTTTCTACACCACGATCTTCTGGATCTGGTTGGCCGTGGGGGCGACCGTTCTGGTGGCCTGGCGCCTGCGCAATTCCACGTATGGACGGGCCTTTTTGTCCATCCGGGAAGATGAGATTGCCGCGGCCGCGATGGGGGTGCCCATCCTCCTGTACAAGGTCATGGCGTTCACCTTCGCCGCCTTTTTTGCGGGGATCGCCGGGGGGCTGTTCGCCCACCAGCTCGGGTCCACGCTCAACCCGGCGGACCTGGGCTTCGCCAAGTCCTTCGATATTCTCATCATGATCGTGCTGGGGGGGTTGGGCTCCATTTCGGGAGCGATCCTGGCGGCGGCGGGGCTGACCATCCTGCCCGAGCTGCTGCGCAATCCGCCGCATGTCTGGCCGCTTTTGGTGCCGGTGGTGCCCATCGCGCTGGCCCTGCTCCTTTACAGGCGGCGCCGCCTGGCCCGGGGCTGGGGCATTCTGGCCGGGGGGATCGTGCTCTTGGAGATCGCCCGCGACCTGGCCGTGGCCCACGGCGTACAGCTTTCCGATTACCGGATGGTGTTCTATGCCTTGTCCCTGATCCTGGTGATGATCCTGCGGCCGGAAGGCCTGTTGGGCACGCGCGAGCTTTGGGAACTCTGGCCGCGGAAACGCAAGGGAGGGGCCGGCGTGCGGGCCTCTTCGTAGGCTTGCGCTGGTCCAGACAGTGTCGGGGGCCATCGTGGGCCTCGCACGTTCGGACCAGCCCGAACCCACTCGAAATACCGGACCCAAGACTTCACACTCCACACCCGATTCCCCCATGGTTTCCCCTCTCTTCGAACTGCGTCACGTGTCCCTGGCCTTTGGTGGCCTCAAGGCGGTCGATCGGGTGGACCTGGCCTTGCCGGCCGGGGGGCTCCACGGGCTGATCGGCCCCAATGGTGCCGGCAAGACCACGGTTTTCAACCTCATCACGGGCATTTACCGGCCGGATGAGGGGGACCTCCGCCTGGCGGGGCGGCGTCTGAACGGCTTGTCTCCGCACCGCATTGCCCACGCGGGCATCGCCCGGACGTTTCAGAATATCCGCATCTTCGCCCAGCTCACGGTGCTGGATAACGTGCGGGTGGGGTGTCACGTGCGGGCCCGGCACACCATGGCCCAGGCCATCCTGCGCACGGCCGGGCACATCGCCGGGGAGCGGCTGATCCAGGCGGATGCCCGGGCGTTGCTCGACACCTTCGGGTTGGCCGATCATGCCCAGGAACTGGCGGGGAGTCTGCCCCATGGCCAGCAGCGACGCTTGGAAATCGCCCGCGCCCTGGCCACCCACCCAACGCTGCTGCTCCTGGATGAACCGGCCGCGGGCATGAACCCCACGGAAAAGGCGGCTCTCAAGGCCCTGATCCGCCGCATCCGGGACCACTATCAGCTCGCCATTCTGCTGATCGAGCACGACATGAGCCTGGTGATGGACCTGTGCGAGCAGATCACGGTTCTGGACTACGGCCAGGTGATCGCCCGGGGCACGCCTCCCGAAGTGCAAAACAACCCCAAGGTAATCGAGGCCTACTTGGGCGAGCCCATTCCAGGAGCCTCCGCAAATCCGCGGGCGGAGGGAGCAACGAGAGGAAACACAAAAAACGCGGGAACCGCGGGAACCGCCGAAACCAGGCCTGAGGATCATCCGGGGCCGGAAGGGGGGCAGGGGTGATGGCGCTTTTGACGATCCGCAATCTGTGCGTGCACTACGGGGCCATTCAGGCCCTGCACGGGGTGGATCTTGAGGTGCAGGAAGGCCAGATCGTCGCCTTGCTGGGCTCGAACGGCGCGGGCAAGACCACGACGCTGCGGGCCATTTCCGGCCTGCTGAAGCCTTCGGCAGGGGACATTGTTTTCGATGGACAATCCATGGTCGGGCTCCCCCCGGAATTAATTGTGAAGCGCGGGATTGCCCATGTCCCCGAGGGTCGCGGCATTTTTTCCAATTTGACCGTCGAGGAGAATCTGCGGCTGGGGGCCTACATCCGTACTGATACTGCGGCCGTGGCGGCCGACCGGGAGTGGGTGTTTGAGTTGTTCCCGCGGTTGCAGGAGCGTCTGGGGCAGAATGCCGGCACCTTGTCCGGTGGGGAGCAGCGCATGCTGTCCATGGCCCGCGCACTCTTGTCCCGACCGCGGCTGCTGCTGCTGGATGAGCCGTCCCTGGGGCTGGCACCGCAGCTTGTGCAGGCCATTTTTGCCACCATCCGACGCATCAGCCAGGATCCGGCCCGGCGGACCACCATCCTCCTGGTGGAGCAGAACGCGCACATGGCGCTGGCCACGGCGGCCTATGGCTACATCCTGGCCACGGGCCAGATCAAGACCCACGCCCCGGCCGGGGAACTGGCCAACAGCGACGAGGTGCGCAAGGCGTATCTGGGGGTGGTGTAGCTACCTTCAGGTGACCTGGGCTTGGCCCGGGCCGAACCTCCCCCGGCCCTGGGCCCGGGCCGAACCCGCCCCGCTCCACCCGGTGTCCCATCTATCCGATAGAATCTGAATCTGCGCATGCAGTTGTCGGCCCGCCACCCCAGGGATCGCACATGGAATTCTTGCACCAACTCTTCGATCTCGTGCGGCATCTCGATCCGGACCACATGCGCCAGTTCATCGCCTACTGTGGCCCGTGGGTCTACGCGGTGTTGTTCGCCATCATCTTCTGCGAGACGGGGTTGGTGGTGACGCCGTTTCTGCCCGGCGATTCCCTGCTCTTTGTGGCCGGCAGTGTAGCCGCCACGGGGGCCATGGACTACTCCAGCGTGCTGGGCCTGCTCATGCTGGCGGCCGTGGCCGGGGACTCCTCCAACTACTGGCTGGGGCGGTTCGTAGGGCCCAAGGTGTTTACCCAGGGCCACAGCCGCTGGCTCAAGAAGGAGCACCTCGACCGTACCCACGCGTTCTTCGCGAAGTACGGGGGCAAAGCGGTCATCATCGGACGGTTTGTCCCCATCATCCGCACTTTCACGCCCTTTGTCGCGGGCATCGGGGCCATGACCTACCTGCGCTTCCTGGTTTTCAGCATCGTGGGCACCTGCCTGTGGGTGGGGGGCATCAGCTCGGCCGGGTATTTCTTTGGCAGTCGGCCTTTCGTCAAGCAGCACTATTCCCTGGTCGTCGCCGCCATCATTGTGATCTCCCTGCTGCCGCCGGTGATCGAATTCTTTCGCCATCGCGGGGCCTCGGCAAGGAAGAAAGTGGATCCGCCAGGCTGCCAGGCGCGCCAAGATCAGAGCACAGAGGCGGAAGTGCGCTAAAGAAGGCAGGAGCCCCGATAAGGATCCGTCCACCCTTTCCCCCCTGTTTCCCTGCCTTCCGGGCTTGCTGCCCACCTTGCTAACCGACCTTGGCGTTCCGGATGCCGGGACGGTTCAGTCCGGCAATCGAAAATCCAAAATCGAAAATTGTTAAGATGCCCTTCCAGGCGAAAGGAGTTCTCATGAACGTGCTGGTCACGGGTGGGGCAGGCTACATTGGTTCGCACGCCGTCAAACGGCTCTTGGAGGCCGGCCACAAGGTGGTGGTGGTGGACAACCTTTACCGCGGGCACAAGCCGGCGGTGCCCAAACACGTGCCCCTGGAGGAACTGGATCTGCGCCAGACCTCGGCCCTGACCAACGCCCTGACCCACCACGACATCGAGTGCGTGATGCACTTTGCCGCCCTGGCCTATGTGGGCGAATCGGTGAGTCAGCCGCTCATGTACTACGACAACAACACCTGGGGCACCATGAGCCTGCTGCAGGCCTGCCGGCAGGCAGCGGTGCAGAAGTTCGTCTTTTCATCCACCTGTGCCACCTACGGGGAACCGGCCCAGATGCCCATCGTGGAGGACATGCCCCAGGCCCCCATTAACCCCTATGGAGCCTCGAAGCTTTTTGTCGAGCGCATTCTCAAGGATTACGCCCACGCCCACCCCGAGTTCGCCTTTGCCGCCCTGCGCTACTTCAACGTGGCCGGATCGGCCGCCGATGGCACGATCGGCGAGGATCACGACCCGGAAACCCACATCATCCCGGTGCTGCTCAACGTGGCGTTGGGCAAGGTGCCGCGCGTGACGGTGTTCGGCGAGGACTATCCCACACCCGATGGCACGTGCATCCGCGATTACATCCACGTGGAGGACTTGGTGGATGCCCACGTGCAGGTGATGCAGAGGCTTCAGCCCGGGGATCAGCGTTTCTACAACCTGGGCATCGGCAAGGGCTACAGCGTCAAGCAGGTGGTGGACGCAGCCCGCAAGGTCACCGGGCACGCGATCCCCACCAAGGTCGGCCCGCGCCGGCCGGGCGATCCCCCCACGTTGTACGCCAATGCGGACAAGATCCGCCGCGAACTGGGCTGGCAGGCGGGCTATACTGATATTGAGCGGATCATCGAAACGGCGTGGCGCTGGTTCCAGTCCCATCCGAATGGCTATGAGGAGCCCTGAGCATGGCCGCCGCGGAGTCCAGCCCGAGCCCGCCGCATCCTGCACCAGGCCAGACCCCGCCGGGCGAGGGACGGGCGGGTGCTGAGTCGGCCTCCGAGCCCCAGGCCCAGAGCACCGAACTCGAGACCTGGCAACCCCATCGCGGAAGGGCCTATCGGTTCTTCGCGTGGTTGATCATCGGCTTCTTTGCCCTGACCGTGCTGGCCACCATCCTGGCTGTGCTGATCAGTTCGTTCGGGTTGTACCGCGTCTCGTAAATGTCTCGGGTCTCAAGTCTCGGGTCTGGCGTAGCAGACCCCTGCATTCGCGTCGCGACTCTTCTACGCGAGACCCCAGACGCGAGACCCCAGACCTCCCCTCATCCATGTGCCTTGGCGTAATCGGCCGCGGACAGCAGGCCATCCAGGTCCTTCACGTTGGCCGGTTGCAGCTTGATCAGCCAGCCCTTTTCCCAGGGGTCTTCGTTCAAGAGGGCCGGGTTGTCGATGGCCGCCTGATTCACGGCCGTCACGGTGCCGGCGATGCCGCTGTAGATTTCGCTGGTGGCCTTGACCGATTCCACCTCGGCAATGGTGGCCCCGGCCGCGACGCTGGCCCCGGGTTTGACCTTGATTTCCAAAAAGGTGATGTCGGTCAGTTCCTCAACGGCGAACTGGCTCAGGCCGATGGTGACGCTGCTGCCATCGAGCTTGTGCCATTCGTGCGTGTCCTTGTAGCGGCGGTCGGCGGGTGCGGCCATGTCGAAAGCTCCCGTGGGGGTTGAA
>JAJXSS010000177.1 GCA_021784455.1 Planctomycetota bacterium | reverse complement strand
ATCTCCTTGAGCCGTTCCATGGCTGTGTCCTTTCTGGCCCCACTCCTTGGGGCCCCTGATTGCGCCTCACCCTATCGCCTGTACTCTAGCCCGCATCAACCCCTGCCCCGAAAATATTGTCACGCCCGGCCACACACCGTCCCCTGTTCTTCACATCCGGGGCCTATACCCGGCACACCACCGGCGGAACCCCGTCGGGTCCCCGCGCCTCGGCCGGGGCCTCCTCCAGCCACAGGGCGTAGACCAGCGTGATCAGGCACAGCAGCGTGGCGGCCCCGAAGAAGATCGAATACTTGTTCCACTGCACCGGGCCGCTGGTGGCGGTAAAGGCGCCGATGCCATCCAGGACGGCGCCCCAGAACACGGGCGTGACGCCGGCCGCCACGCTGGTGATCACCGTGAACAGGGCGAAGAAGTGGTTGCGCCCCATGAGCGGGATGGTCACCGACTGCATGCGGGCATTGGCCACCGCGAAATTCACCCCGGCGAAGCCGGAAACGAAGTAGAGCCCGCCGACCACCGGCACCGTAGGCGGAAGCACCCCGGCGGCCATGGCCCACCAGCCGGTCAGAATGGTCGCGCAGGCCCCCAGGCAGATGGCAAAGACGGGCTTGGAGCCCACCCGGTCCATCACCGCCCCGGACCAGGGCAACGTCAGCACGGCCCCCATGCCGGCCAAGACGGCCAGCAGGACGATGGAGCTGTCGCTGTATCCCTCCTCGCCGCGCAGGTAGGCCACCGAGAACACCGGCAGAGCCGCCACCGCCAGGGCAAACAGCACGTTGAACACGATGAGCCGGAAAAAGGGGCGAAACAGGAGCATGGCCGCCCAGGGCACGCGGGCCCCGGAACGCCGCATCTGCTCGGGGGTGGCGACCTCCGGGATGCGGCGCAGACAAAGCACGCTACTGACGCCGCCCAGCGCACTGATCAGAAACGCCAGCCCGTACTGCCAGGGTCGGGTGCGGCCCTGCAGGGCGACGGCGGCGGCCAGGAGCGTCACCAGGGCGCCGGTCTGGCCGAAAAACTGGTCGCGGGAGAAGAAGCGCCCGCGGATGGAGTCGGGGATCAGCTCGCTCATCCACGGCATGTACGCACCGCTGGCCAGGCCGCGCAGCACGGTGAACATCACCATGAGCAGGACCACCAGCGACAGGCGCAACTCCGCCGGCCCCGGCAGCAGGGTTACCGCGGCCAGGCCGAACACGCACAGGGTGCGCGACGTCCAGCCCAGCATCATCAGCCGGCGGTAGCCCAGGTGCGGCAGCCAGTGGGCTGCGGGCATTTGCAGCGTGGTCATCAGCGGCATCACGGCGGCAATCACCCCCAGCACCAGGGCGCTGGCCCCCAGGCTCTTGGCGTACAGGATCAGCGGCGCCCCCAGCACGATGCCCCAGTTGATGGCATTGAAGAAGCTGAACAAGTTGGCATTGGCGGCCCCGGCCGGAAAACCAACCGTGGTCAAGGCGCCAAAAGGAAAGCGCGGCGGGCCCGCGGGGGTGGCGTGCAGGTGGTGCTCAACGGCTCGCTGGGAGTTCTGGCCTGTCATGGTGTGGGTGCGGGGCCTCCCTCTCGGGCCCGGGCACGGGGATTGTACTGCCGCGGTGCCGCGGGCGAGGAGCGATTGCCTGTTGCACGCGGCACTATCCATCCGGTACGTTCGGAGGCCTGGGCCGCGGCCTGCTGGATGGGATGCACCGCCCGCCGCGTGGGGCGGACGGCCACGGGCGGGCCCAAACCCGCGATTCCGATACCGATGATGACGTGGCGCAGCATTCTCCTGGGACTGGCTCTGGGCGTATTTGTGGCCGGCGCCACCTATTTCAACGACACCATCATCGGCCAGACCATGCTGATCGGCAATTACCTGCCGGTGTCGGTGATCGGGGTGGTGGTGGGGTTGTTGCTGGGGGTCAATCCGCTGTTGCGCCTGGTGCCTCGGGGGTGGGGCCTGAGGCCCGCGGAGATCGTGGTCATCACGGCGGTTGCCCTGGCCGCGTGCGCCTGGCCGGGATCCAATTGCTTCCGCTATTTCACCCCCATCACGGCGATGCCCGGGCGGATCAACCAGACCAACACCGCCTGGCAGGCCATCGAGGTCATGTCCTATCTGCCCGGCGGCTCGGGCCTGCTGGCCCCGGGCCAGGTGGCGGACTGGCGGGCCCTGGCCCGGGCCGTAACCCAGGCCTCCGGCGGTTCCGCAGCCCGGGCCCAGCCCCTGCTGCACCGGCTGTGGCGGGTGGCCAGCGATCAGGAGCGCCAGCAGTGGGCCGCGGCGGCCCAGGCCCCGCGGCTGAGCGACCGCGACACCCGGGCGCTGCTGGCGGCGGTGAACCGCGAACTGGCCGACCCGGCCTGCTGGGACGCGGCGACCCTGGGCCCCCTGCCTCCGGGGACCGACAGCCACACGCGCATCCGCCGGGAGCGGCGGATGCTGGCCCAGGCCCTGCCGCAGCTCGTGCGGCCGCTGCCAGCCGGGTCGGGAGCCCTTTTGGCCGGCGGCCGCAGCAACACCCCGGCGTTGAACGGCCTGGTGCAGGGGCTCAACACCTCCGGGCTCCTGCCCCTGAACCAGATCCCCTGGCGCCTCTGGTGGCCGACGCTGCGTCTCTGGGGCGGGACGATCCTGCTGCTGGGACTGGCCTCCTGGTGCCTGGCCCTGATCGTGCACCGTCAGTGGTCGCAGCACGAGCTGCTGCCCTACCCCATCGCGCACTTCATCACGCACATCAACGCCCGGACGGCGGCGCCGGCCGCCGAAGGGCGCTTCCCCGCGGCGTCAAGCGACCCTGCGCCGGCCGCAGACGCAGCCGTGCTCCACAGCCGGTTGTTCTGGGCCGGTTTTGCCATCGTGTTTCTGATTCACCTGCTGGGGGGCCTGCACGCCTGGTATCCCAACGTGCCGTATGTGCCCCTGCGTTTTGACTTTCAGCCGCTGCGGCAGCTTTTTCCCGGCATCGCCCGGGCACCGCAGAGCTACTTCCTCTTCCTGCCCACCCTTTATCCCACCATCATCGCCTTCACTTTTTTCATCGAGCGCTCCACCGCCTTCACGCTGGGCGTGGCCAACCTGGTGTTTGTTCTGTGCGCCGCCCTGCTGATCGCCAACGGTGTGCCCGTGCATTACGCCAAGTTCACACCCAACAACATGAACTACCTGCGTTTTGGTGCGTTTGTCGCCGCGGCCGTGGTACTGGTCTACACCGGCCGCCGGTATTACCTTCAGGTCGCCCGCGACGCCCTGCTGCCGCCGGCCCTGAAGTTGCAGAGGCCGGCCGCCACGGCGAGCGTGCGGTCCGATCCGCCCGCGGCCCCCGCGGATGACCAAGCCAGCGTCTGGGCGTTCCGCGGGCTGATCGGGGCCATTGTTCTGGCCACCTGGTGGTTGACCGGCGCGGGGCTGGTGTGGTACTTCGCGCTGGGGCTGATCCTGGTGTGTCTCTTGGTCTGGCTGATCATGGCCCGCATCGTCAGCGAGACCGGGCTTATCCTGCTCAGCGGGCCGTTCCTGCCCATGGGCATTCTGCCGGGGCTCGTGGGATTTCCGGCCATGGGTCCCACGCAGATTCTGCTGCTGGGGATCGGCGGGTGTCTGCTGCTGGTAGACCCGCGGGAAACGCTGATGCCCTTTCTGGCCAACGGTCTGGCCATGACCGAGCGGCAAGGGGTGGCCCCGCGGCAGGTGGCCGGGCCGCTGCTGCTGATGATCGGGGTCTCCTTTGTGGTGGCCCTGGTGGTGACATTGGGCCTCCAATATCAGTATGGTCTGAGCCGGGTGGACGACTATGCCCACTGGAGCGTGCCGGCCGAACCGTTCAACTCGACCGTGGCGGCCGTGAATCAGATGCGGGCCAGTGACACCCTCCAGGCCGCGGTGGCGATGACGGGCTGGCAGCGGCTGAAGGCCATCACCCCGGACACCTCCGCCCTGACGTGGGTGGGTTTGGGCCTGGGCCTGTATCTGCTGGTGGCCCTGGCCCGCGTGCGTGTGCCATGGTGGCCGCTGCACCCGGTGGTGTTTCTGGTCTGGGGGACCTGGGCCATGGGCAACTTCAGTATTTCCTTTTTC
Organism: Planctomycetota bacterium; assembly: GCA_021784455.1. GTDB lineage: Bacteria > Planctomycetota > Phycisphaerae > Phycisphaerales > Phycisphaeraceae > JAJXSS01. The sequence continues at coordinate 4,235 of JAJXSS010000177.1, read as the reverse complement.
CTGGGCTGGGCCATCAAGACGGCCGTGGTCCGTCTGGGCGGGGCGCGGGCCTACCGGCAGGTGATCCCGCTGGCCATCGGCGTGATCGCCGGAGAACTGTGTGCCGCCCTGATGTGGTCGGTGATCGGCGCGATTTATTTCGCCGGCACGCACCATACCCCGGCCCGGTACATCATCTTCCCCTGAGGAACTGGGCCCTGGGAACGGGGCGATGGCTTACGGCTTCCTTCTCAACGGGGGGCCCCCTCGGGCGCCCGCACCTGTGCCACAATCGCCCGGGCCGCCTCCAGCAGGATGCCCACATCCACGGCGTAGCTGAGGTAGCGCACCCCGGCCGCCCGCCAGCGGGCCGAGGCCGCCGGCGACTCGACAAACGTCCCCGTCACCACCCCCCGCGCCTGGCAGCGGCGCACCACCTCCTCCATGGCCGCCAGCACCCGCGGATGTTCGACCTGCCCCACCAGTCCCAGCGACTGGGACAGGTCATACGGGCCGATGAACACGATGTCGAAGCCGCCCACCTCCAGGAGGGCATCCAGGTTGGCCAGCCCCTGCTGCCCCTCCACCTGGATGACGATCAGGGCCTCATTGGCGGCGACAAAGTACTGCTGCCGCGGCATGGCCGAATAGCCCGCCGCCCGCACGTAGCGGCACACGCCGCGTTCGCCCCGGGGGGCAAAACGGGCCGCGTGCAGCACTCGACGCAATTGCCCGGGGTCGCTGATCTGGGGCACCTGGAGGCCCCCGGCCCCGAGGTCCAGGGCCTTGGCTATGGGCTGCTCGGCCGCCTGGGCCACGCGCACGATGGGCAACATGCCGCGCCGCTCGGCGGCCCGGATCAGGTGCTGCACGGTTTCAAAACCGTTGGGGCCGTGCTCCATATCCAGAATCACGAAATCGAAGCCGCCCAGGGCCAGCACCTCGATCATGCCCGCATCGCAGGTCTTGCTGAACGGCCCCCACACCGGCCCGGCGGCCAGGCGCTGACGGAACGAACCCACGGCGCTGATATTCGTAGGCTCCTGCATTTTTTCGCTCCACGGGTGTGCGATTGCTGATCCTGACCCCCCTCTCCACTCTACCGCTGCCTTGCCCATTCGGCATGCGGGGGCAAGTCCCGGACCGGCGCATCTTCGGGCCCATCGGGCAGGATCACCCCGGTGGGTGCAACGGTGGTTGCCCCCGGCCAGGGAGCGTGCGCTGGCATTGACCGAGGATCAGAGGCCCACGACAATGCCGCGGAACGATCCGTATTGATTCGTAAGCCATGGGTAAGCATCGTGAATCACCCCATCCGCCTGGACAATGGCGTTGTGTCCGTGCATTTTGATCTGGAGGCGGGGACGTACTCCATCCAGGATGGGTCGCAGGGGGAATCGTTGCTGACCGGGGCCCGGATTGGTCTGGCCTCGGGGGAAGGCCCGGCCAAAATCACCCTGCTGCGCGAGCGGGCGCTGGAGGATGAACTGGGCAAGGGGCAACAGGTGATTCTGGCCTTGGCCGACTTCGGGTTGTATCGCCACAGCGATCACCGGGCCTCGCGCAACCTTCCCCCGCAGCGGCTGTATTCCTTCACGCTGTATGACCAGCACCCGGCGGTGGTGCTTGGTTTCGGGCTCAAGACCCCCACGCACTACAGCCTGCGGCTGCGCGGCGCCACCGTGGTGAGCGGCGGTGCCCTGTTTGAAGGCCGAACCATCACCGATGCGCTGACGCTCAACGGAGCGGCCGGCGCGGAACCGACCCTGGTTCAGCCGGGGCTTTGCCGGACCGCCTGCAACAGCCTGATGCTGACCGGGCGGATCCAGGGGGAACGCCGGACGGTGGTGTGGGGAGGACTGGGCAACCAGGCTTTCGCCAAGGTGACGCGGCTGAAAGACGGCATCCCCGAACTCTGGGCCGAAGACCCCATCGGGGTTCTGGTGGACGAGGAACAGGAGTATTGGCCCGCCGACACGTTCTACCTCGACCTGGTCACGCGGGAGCCCTTCGCCGCGCTGGAACGCTACGGCCAGGCTTTGCGCCGGGCCAATCACGCGGCCCCGCAGGTCTACGATTTTCCCGTGCTGTGCGGCTGGAGCGTGGGGGCCATCAGCAAACTGCCGGGGGTCAACACCTCGGCCAAGCTGGTCGAGGAAGCCGACCACGCCAAGGCCTGCGGCCTGAGCCGGTATACGCCCGTGGCCCTGCGACTCGAGCCGGACAAATACCACTTCGACACGGAGCAGGGCTGGTGGGACGACGAGCACTTCCGCCAGTACGGCCACCTGGTGCCCCCTTACGAAACACTGGCCCAATGGTGCGCCGCCCTGCAGGCCCGCAACGGCGTGCCGTACATCTACATGCAGTTGGGGATGCCCTCGGACGATTTTGCCCGGGCCCATCCCCAGTACATGCTTTTCAACGATGCCTCGGAGGTGGATCGCCGGGCGGCGGATGCCCCGGAAGGGAAAAAGCACCATCACCACCTGCCCTTTGTGACCTATGACTACACGGATGAGGGATTTGGGCGGCATTTTGTCGAGGTGTGGTCGCGCATCCGGCAAGCGGGGGTGCGGGGCGTGAAGATCGATTATCCGGCCACGGCCTGGCGGCCCGAGGGGGGATTTGAGGATCGCTATGCCAGCACCAACGCCGCCTATCGCCGGGCCTTTGAACTGCTGCGGAGGGCCATGGGCCCGGACGGGCTGATCGATGAGCGTAACCTGGGCGAGGCCGGCCGGCCCTGTCTGGATGTGACGGCCGGGCTGGTGGACACCCAGCGCACCTGGAGCGATTCGAACCAGTTCGTGCCGGAGATGATCTCGCGCAGCGGCCTGCGCTGGTACAAGAACCGCGTGGTGTTCAACTACTATTCCGACACCAAGGCCGTGCACGATTTGGCCGAGCCCGTACTGCAGGCGCTGATCACCCTGAACTTCATCACCAGCGGGCGGCTGGACCTGGCCACCTCCTTTTCCTTTTTCACGCCCGCCATCACCCGGATCGTTTCGCGCAGTTATCCGCACTACCGGGAAGCGAAGACTGCCCGCCCCCTGGATGCCTTCACGGGGGTGCGTGACCCGCAGGTCTACGACCTGGAGTTGACGGCGGATTGGCATCAGATCGCGTTGTTCAATACCGGGAAGGTCCGCGCGGTGATTGCCACGGCGCTCAGCGGCGACCGGGTGGACAACGCGATCGGCCTGGACCCGCAGCAGCGCTACCACGCCTACGCGTTCTGGTCGGACACGTACCTCGGCCAGTTGTCCGGAGCCGACCGGCTGGCCCGGGAATTGGAGCCGCAGCACTGCGAGATGATCTCGCTCCGCAGGGTCCAGGCTCATCCCCAGGTGATCAGCACCAACCGACACCTGCTTCAGGGGTGGGTGGACCTGGCCGATGTGCACTGGGACGCCGACCCCATGAGCCTAAGGGGTACGGCCCGGGTGGTCGGCGGCGAGCCGTGGCGGATGGTCATTGCCGGCAACGGCGCCCGGGCGGCGCAAGTACACGCGGAGGGGGCCGATGCGATCCTGCTTCCCCATGCCAAGCAAGACCTGTGTCTGGTCGAGATCTCCGCTTCCCAAAGCCGCGAAGTCCGTTGGACCGTGGTGTTTCAGGCCCGCGGTCCTCAATGACGGCCGCCCCGGCGCACAGCGCCCGTACCCCTGCTGCGTCGCGGACCAAGCCCCTGGGGGTCCCTTACCCGCCTCTTTTACCCCCCGCCCTTCCGGCTTACACTGGGCCCATGCCCGACGCCAAACTCCTGGAAACCTTTGCCAACCCCCACCCCCGCCGGCCCTACACCATTGAGCACGTGGCCGAAGAGTTCACTTCTCTTTGCCCCAAGACCGGCCACCCGGATTTCGGCAGCGTGATCCTGCGCTACGGCCCGGGCCGGACCTGTGTGGAACTCAAGAGCTACAAGCTTTACCTGCAGAGCTTCCGCAATCAGGGCATCTTCTATGAGGATGTCACCAACTGTATCGCCCACGACCTCATCGGCCTGATGAAGCCGCGCTGGCTGATTCTCGAGACGCGGTGGCGCGGCCGGGGTGGCATCCGCTCCACCATTACCGTCAGCCATGGCCGGCAGGGATAATTCCCGATTGAGGGCGATCGGTTCAGGCTTTGTGCACGGTTTGACGGCCGGTCAGGAGGGTCATACGGTCTGGGGACACCGGTCGGTATCCGCGGCGCTGGAAACGACGGCGACGAACTTCCCCTGACGGGGTTGCGACGCGGGGCCGGCC